>JAJFIM010000340.1 GCA_021774995.1 Alphaproteobacteria bacterium
GGGCCAGTGGGAAATATGTGCGTGAAAGACGTCATTGAGAACGCCGGCGCGGGCAAGTTGCTCGGCCCGCCCGATGTCATCGGCAAAAAATCGATCCCTATCGTAAAAAGGCACTTGGGCGCGCAGCGTCGTCATCATGTCTTGCAGCGGCGCACTGGTTTTGAGGGGCTTGTGAAAATCCACGCCTTGCGCGGCGGCCAACCATTCGATGACCAGGATGCGTCTTAGATTGTCTCCAAGAGGTCCCAGCCGCCGGGCGGCAAAGGTCGCCATAGAGACGTGGTCTTCCTGGTTGGCCGATGTGGGCAGAGAATCAACCGACGCCGGGCCAGCCAGATGTTTGTTTTCGCTCGCCAGTGCGGCGGCGGTCACTTGCGCAATCATAAAGCCGGAATGCAAGCCCCCATGGGGAACCAAAAAGGCGGGCAGGCCGCTTAAATGAGGGTCGATCAGGAGCGCGAGCCGCCGCTCCGCCAGCGCGCCGATTTCAGCCGCCGCTATGGCGATGGAATCGGCGGCAAAAGCAACCGGTTCGGCGTGAAAGTTACCTCCCGAAAGAATGGCGCCGTTTTGCGCAAAGACGATGGGGTTGTCGGAAACGGCATTGGCTTCAATAATGAGGCGTTGGAGGGCAAAATGGATGAAGTCTAACGCCGCCCCCATAACTTGGGGTTGGCAGCGGATGGAATAGGGGTCCTGCACGCGCGCGCATGCGGTGTGTGATGAACGAATTTCACTGCCCTTTAAAAGGCTGCGCAATGCATTGGCGATATGGATTTGCCCTTCCTGACCGCGCACGAGGTGGAGCCGCGCATCAAAAGGGGCGTCGCTTCCCTTAATGGCGTCAACGGACAGGGCGCCGGTCATCAGCGCAATTTCGAGCAAATCCAAAATTTCGAAACCATGGTAAAGCGCCAGGGCGGTGGATACTTGCGTGCCGTTCAGAAGCGCCAACCCTTCCTTGGGTCCAAGCTCAAAGGGTTCAAGGCCAAGTTGCGCAAGACCGGCGGCGGCGTCCATCTCCCGCCCTTCAATCCGTATGCGTCCCACTCCTAAGAGCGCGGCGGCCATATGCGCAAGCGGCGCCAAATCGCCCGACGCGCCAACGGAGCCTTGCGCGGGAATGCAGGGACATGCGCCGCCATTGATGAAGCGAATCAATGCGTCAATCAGTTGCCGGCTGACACCCGAATACCCCCTGGCCAAGCTGTTGACCTTAAGGATGAGAATAAGGCGGACGACATCGTCAGGTAAATTCTCCCCTACGCCGGCGGCGTGCGAGAGCACGAGATTTTTTTGTAACGCGCGCAGATCTTCGGGGGCTATTTTTTCTTTGGCAAGAAGGCCAAAGCCCGTATTGACGCCGTAAACGGCGGCCTTGCCGTTGGCGGCATTACGCACGGCCTCAAAGGCGCCCGCGATGTTGCGCGCCGCGTCGGCGTTCATTTCTATGTGAACGGGCATTGTTGCCAGGCGGCGCAGATCGGCGCATGTCATGGTTCCGGGATCTAAGTCGTATTTATCTACCGGCATGTTTTGCTCTTGTCTTGCATGGGGAGATTGAGATTGTGCTCTTCGGCGCATTTGAGGGCCGCTTCATAGCCGGCGTCCGCATGGCGCATCACGCCGGTGGCGGGATCATTCCACAGCACGCGCGCGATGCGCCGCGCCGCGTCAGGCGTGCCGTCGGCGACCACCACCATGCCGGAATGTTGCGAATACCCCATGCCCACACCGCCGCCATGGTGTATTGAGACCCATGTCGCGCCGCTCGCCGTGTTTAAAAGGGCGTTCAGCAAGGGCCAATCGGAAACCGCGTCCGATCCGTCTTTCATGTTTTCCGTTTCCCGGTTCGGACTGGCGACGGACCCCGAATCAAGATGGTCCCTGCCGATGACGATGGGAGCGGAAAGCTCGCCAGACGCTACCATTTCATTAAAAGCAAGACCTAGCCGGTGACGATCGCCTAAGCCCACCCAGCAAATGCGCGCAGGCAGGCCTTGAAACTGAATGCGCTCCCGCGCCATATCAAGCCAGGCGTGAAGATGCGCGTCATTGGGTAGCAATTCCTTGACCTTTTGATCGGTCTTCCAGATATCTTGCGCGTCGCCTGACAGGGCAACCCAGCGAAAGGGGCCTATGCCTTTGCAAAAGAGCGGGCGCACATAGGCGGGAACAAAACCTGGAAAATCAAACGCTTGCTTGACGCCTTCATCCTTGGCCATTTGTCTTATATTGTTGCCGTAGTCGAAGGTCGGCACGCCCGCGCGATGAAACGCCAACATGGCGCGCACCTGAACCGCCATAGAGGCTTTCGCGGCGGCGGCAAGGCTTAGCGGGTCTTTGTCCCGCATTTCATTCCACTTGGCGACGGACCAGCCTGCGGGAAGATAGCCATTGGCCGGATCATGGGCTGAGGTCTGATCGGTCACCGCATCAGGGCGTGCGCCCCGGCGCACCAGTTCCGGGAAAATTTCAGCGGCGTTGCCCACTAGCCCAATGGAGCGCGCGCGCCCCGATTTGACGGCGTCATCAATCATGGCGAGCGCATCATCCAGCGTGTCCGCCTTGCAGTCGAGATAGCCGGTTTCAAGGCGCTTTTCGATGCGGTCGCTTTGACATTCCACGGCGAGCATTGAGGCGCCGGCCATCGTGGCGGCCAAAGGCTGCGCGCCGCCCATCCCGCCCAGACCGGCGGTCAAAATCCATTTGCCTTTCAGATCGCCGTTATAATGCTGGCGGCCCATTTCCGCGAAGGTTTCGTAAGTTCCCTGCACGATGCCCTGAGAGCCGATATAAATCCAGGAGCCCGCCGTCATCTGGCCATACATCATCAGGCCTAATTTATCGAGATGGTTGAAATGCTCCCATGTGGCCCAATGAGGCACAAGATTTGAATTGGCAATCAACACGCGGGGGGCTTGGGCGTGGGTCTGAAACACGCCGACGGGTTTGCCCGACTGGATCAGCAGGGTTTGATCCTCTTCCAGGATTTTGAGCGAGGCCACGATCTGGTCATAACACGCCCAATTACGCGCTGCCCGGCCAATGCCGCCATAGACGACGAGCTGTTCTGGATGTTCGGCGACTTCCCCATCGAGATTATTCATCAGCATGCGCAAGGGCGCTTCCGTCATCCATGACTTTGCGTTCAATTGGTTCCCGCGCGGGGCGCGGATTATTCGGGCGTTTTTATGAAGGGTGGTCGCGGACATTTATATCCTGACGTTAATTTTAAGGGTCGAAACGACCGACGAGCCTGTAAGTTGATCCAGGATGATAAAGCCGGGCGTAGGAAGCTATCTGATCGCGCGTCCAGGTCCTGCGGGTGATGACAAGGCAGGGCTCGCCTGGCTGCATATCGAGCCAGCGCGCGATTGTTTTGGATGGCGTCAGCGCCTCGACACTGTGTTCGACCTGTTGAAGAGGGGCAACCTTCATGAGATGCTCATAGGGCGTGACGCGGGTGAAATCGCATGTAAGATAATCAGGCGCGATTGCCGGATTGACGAAGCGATCCTCCAGTTGAAGAGGTTGGCCGTTTTCCATATGCAGCAACTTTGTGTGAAAAACATCCGTGTGCGGCGCCATTTCCATCTGCCCGGCAATTTTTCCGTCGATCTCCTCTTCGCTTAAGAGCATTACCTTCGTGCTGTGGTCATGCCCGCGTTCTTTTATCTCTTCAGCAATGTTTCTGATGGTGAGGGGATGAACCTGTATTTTTGATTCAGCGACAAAAGTTCCAACGCCAACGACGCGCACCAGATAGCCTTCCTCGGCCAGTTCCCGCAAAGCCCGATTAACGGTCATGCGGGAGACGCCCATTTGGCGGATAAGCTCATTTTCGGAAGGAATTCGATCGGTGGCGCCCCAGACGCCCGCGTTTATTTTTTCAAGGATGTGGTCCTTGATTTTCTGATAAAGCGGGCTGTCGTGATCGGATGTGAGGGACAAGAGAATTCACTCTGTTTATTCAGCTTAAATAGAGCCTGAGAGTGTAGCCGGTTTTTGGTTATATATACAACTAAAAAATCAACCCTTTTCCGCCATATTTATGCTAGAAAAGGCGGGACAACGTGGATTTGTAGGCCCCATTCGCTTGCCTCTCCAGAGGGTGTTTGCCGCCCCGAACGACCCATTGGCCGCCAACCATGACATCGCGAAAGAGAGGGCCGCAGCCGCCGAAGAGAGCGGCGTCGAGGGTCTGTTCGCTTGAGCGGCCGGTGAGCTGTGGGTGGCCCACATCCACTGCGATGAGATCAGCGCGGGCGCCCACTTCTATCGCGCCGGTTTTGCGGCCGCAGGCCGCCGCGCCGTTTTGAACCGCCGCGCTCCACAACGCCGTCCCAATATGCCCGCTTTTGCCTTGCAACGCACCCGCGCGGGTCCGGCCCCTCAACCGCCCGGTATAGTCGAGCAGGCGCAACTCCTCCGCCGCTTTCGTGCAGACATGCGAATCAGAGCCGATGGCCCACCTGCCGCCGGCGTTCAGAAATTCTTCAAAGGGAAAAAACCCGTCCCCCAGATTGGCTTCCGTTGTGGGGCAAAGGGAGACCAGCGCGCCGCTCTGCGCAATCAGATCGCGCTCTTTTGTTGAGCTATGCGTGGCGTGAACCAGCGTCCATGTTGCATCCACATCAATCCTTTGCATAAAAAGTTCGATCGGCCGATTGCCCGAAAAAGCGAGGCAGTCTTGCACTTCCTTTGTCTGTTCTGAGATATGAATATGTTTTGGAATTGAATAATCGCCTGTATTTAACTGGCTTAGAATAAATATGATATCTTCCGTTGTCACTGCGCGCAGGCTGTGAAAAGCCACGCCCAATGATTGATTATCGTTGGAATTTACGCGTTCGCTCAGGGCACTGAAGAGTTCAAGAAAACCGTCAAGGTCGTGTATAAAAATTTTTTGCGAAGGGGTTGGCGCCATTCCGCCGAAATTTGAATATCGATACAGCGTGGGCAATAGAGTGAGTCCAATGCCGGTTTCTTCAGCAGCCTGACAAAGTGCGCCGGCGCTGGCCAGTCCCGCCACTTCTTCTTTGCCGCCCAAATGATGGAGGTAATGAAATTCGGCAA
>JAJFIM010000035.1 GCA_021774995.1 Alphaproteobacteria bacterium
AAGATGACATTTATTCTAAAAATATCATAAAATCCAAATTGAATATTTTACGTAAATGAAACAGGCTAACCTTAAGTTCCTGTTGGACTTCATATCCATTGGCAGGATCATATGTTTACGATTATTCGTCTGACCCTATTGGGAATCTTCTGCGCGTATCTTGTGTCTTTCAGCTCATTCACGGCTGCTGATCTCCCAATGCCGGATATCGCTGCGGCGCCCCAATCAGAGTCAATCCTGCCTAATCTGGAAGAGGGTAAAGTCACGGATTTCCTGGCGGAAGTTCAAAATTTTTGTTCGAACTACGTGAAATTATGCGAATTGCGCGATGCAGCCCTCCATATGGCTCATGTCCAGGCTGTCACCGCCACGGGCGCTCTTCACGACTGGCTGGCGGAAGGCCTTGATGAGGGATAGGGAAGACCCCTGCTCCCCCAAGCGCCTCCACTCATACCCCTTACAGGCTATCCCCCAGCCAGACGCAAAAAAACCCCGCGCCACCTCTATTTTCCCGCCTCCAGACCCCTTATATCCATTGAGAATCACCTGAGATTGGCTTAAGTACTTAAAGCCAAATCCACACATGATGGCTGCCGCCCTTCTCACGCGCCCAAGCGCTCAAGAGAAGTCGTCCCTCGGGCAAGGAGAAGTTTTTAACATGAACCAAAATGAATTGCAGTTGGACACCAAGATCGCCATCCGTCCGGCCACGCAAGACGATGCCGGGCTCATACTGGAAATGATACGCGCCCTGGCCGACTACCAAGAACAGGGACCGGATGTCACCGCCACTGAGGAATTATTAATCCGGGATGGGTTCGGTCCCACACCCCAATTTGAATGCATCATCGCCGAAGTCAATGGTCAGTCCGTCGGCATGGCCGTTTTTCACGCCACCTACTCCACGTGGACAGGAAAACGCGGATTGTTCATTGAAGACCTGTTTGTCGATGAAAGCGTGCGCAGCAGAGGCGTTGGCCGGGCGCTTGTGAGGGAAGTGGCCCGCATTGCTGAAAACCGGGAATGCCATTACATCGTTCTGAATGTGATTCACGCAAATCCGGCCCGGAACTTTTATGACCATTATGGATTTGTCTACTTAGATGACGTCTTGACATACAGACTGAGCGATAAGCGGTTCCATCAACTCGCCTCATCCACCGAATAAGTGCCGACAAATGTCCGAAGACGAAAACATAACGCGTCTCATCGATGATTTTGAAATCCTCGAAGAGTGGGAAGACCGCTATCGCTACGTCATCGAACTGGGAAAAAAACTCCCTCCGCTTGATGAAGGATTAAAAACCGACGCCACGAAAGTGGCCGGCTGCGTTTCTCAGGTCTGGTTGATCTGCGACAAATCAGACGGGCCGCCGGTTAAACTTTCCTTCAAGGGGACAAGCGACGCCCACATCGTTCAGGGCCTTGTCGCCATTCTCTTCATTCTGTTCAATAACAAAACGCCGCAAGAGATTTTGGACATAAATGCGCGTGAAATATTCCACCGCCTCGGCCTTGACGAACACTTGAGCCCACAACGCTCCAACGGTCTGGCCGCCATGGTCAAACGCATTCGTCATGACGCGGCGCAAATGGTGGGGGCTGGCTGAAGATCAGGTTTTCTTAGCCCCTTTGTCCGCCTCGCCGGAGCCGGGTTTTTCGGCGATGCCGAACAGTTCGCGGCGGCGGGTGAGTTCCGCCTCCACTTGAGCGGGGGTAATGTCCAAATGCGCCCACAGGACCAACAGGTTAAAAAACAGATCGGCGCTCTCTTCGATTACCGCAGCCTGGGCTGAGTTATTTTTCATCGCTGCAACGGCGACTTCGACACCCTCCTCGCCCACTTTTTTGGCCATCTTTAAAAGTCCGGCGTCCAGAAGCTTCCGGGTCTTTCGCCCCTTCGAAGCGCCCTTCACCACGGCGTCAATGTCGCGGTAGAGCGTATCCAATTCGCGCATTTAGTCCTCCCCTAGTAAAAGCGTTGTTTCGCACAAACGCCTAAGGTAACGAACACACCACAGGCGCAACAGGGGGAATAAGAATGGCGAAGACAGGGCTCGGCAAAGTTCTTAAAAAAATCGGCAAAGTCCAGGCCGCCGCCTGACGCCATAGCCTTAAACACAGCCGGGCGCCTTCGGGAGAGATGTTTTTCATTGTTTCCATATGGTTACCGGGACAATTTCCTGGTCCCGTTTAAGCCGTAATGCTCAACCAGGCGCGCCAACCCGATTTGCAGCACGACCTTGCCTGAGCGCTGCGGCCATCCAAGCTCTCTTTCCGCCTGTTCAAGTCCGTTCAAATAACAGCATGTTTGAAGCAGAATATCGGACAGGCCCGGACCGGCTTTTTCCAAGGCTATAAACAAGCGCTGTTTTGCCGCAAGGGCCGCTTCCTGCACGCACAATTGATCAGACGGGCCTTTCTTGCGCCCGCCCGTTGACGGACCCGCCGACCAATCGCTGGTGACGCGCGGGGTCATCTGCGCCTTGGTGAAATCCTCTCTCAACTTTTCACCGGCGGCAAATTCAGTTTCGCTAATCAAGGCGCGGCCATCCGCGCCCTTTCTCTTTCTCAACCAGCCCAAAGGCGTTTCAGCCAAATTGACAACGTGAAATCTTTTCGCTTTATCATGGGAGCGAATATACCGGCTGCCTTGTATTCCATGTTGGCTTCGATGGGGCATATCGGCGGCGCTCAAACGACGGACAAATTGACGCCCGATTTCGCTGAGCACATACACATCCTCAATGGCGTCAAGCTTTGGACAGTCGGTTGATCCGGCTTCACGCACCAATTCACGGTGCAATAATGCCGTCATGATCGCCCCGGAACAGATGAGTTGCGGGTGGCGCAAATTGCTTTTTGACCCAAAAATCCCAAAGCGCCGATTTTTAATCGGTTTGGCGAACGCCCCTTGGGTAGACAAACGCGGCAACACGCGCGCGGCTTCGCGATCAATCTCTCTCAGCGCCGTCATATTGACCCCTCCCTTGCCCGCCGCATATCCGCAATCCTCGTACCGCCCAGAGACGACGCCAGCGAGAGGTCGCGCGCGCATCTCAAATGCATGTAGGGACGTGGTTGCGTCACCAAGGTTTTGAGCGTGTGTTCCAGACATTCCAACAAACGGTCAAATTGAAGATCGTCACGCAATTCTTCAATATGTTGGCACGCATGGGATGCTGTGCTGCGATCCCGCCCGAAGGCGCGGCCCACATGAGTCAAATTCATGCCCAGCGTCACATGCACCAAATACATGGCCACTTGCCGGGCCAGGGCAACGGGCGCTTTGCGCCGCGTTGAGGCCTCCAATTCACTCACTGGCACAGAAAAAGCGATAGCCGTTAAATGCAACGAAAGGCGAATCCCTCTTTTTTTGTCATTTTCCTTTTTTCTCAGAACAGCCGGTACCAACATCACTCCATCATCTCCTCTGAATGTCACTCGTTACTCACGTAATAGGAGAATTATCACCCAATTTTTATCGTATGTGGATAAGTTATGAACAAATACAACTTATCCATGATGCTATTTATTGGTTAATTTTAAGATCTCATTTACAACTTAACCTATTGTGGGAGGTTGGATGAGAAATCACATACGTTACTTTCGCAAGCTGAGGGGCTTGACACTCGACGTAATTGGGCGGGAAATAGGCACAACGCCGCAGACGATTTCACGTCTGGAGAAAGGCGCGATGACGCTGTCCACCGACTGGCTTGAGCGCTTAGGGGCGGCTTTGAAGGTTAACCCTGCTGATTTATTGGACTCTCCGGATCGCCAACCCATACCCGTTATAGGAGTCATTCAAGAGCGTGGATTTCTTGGCCCCGCTACATCCAATGGTCTTCTCATAGACGTGCCGTCGGTGGATCCCGTGGCGGTTGAAATTGGCGCGCCGCTTGGCCCGTTTCATATCGGAGACATGCTCATATGTGAAAAATTCTCAGGCGAAGATCTCGCCAAAGTCAACAATCAAGACGGTCTCGCCGCCACGCGCGATGGCGTCAACCTCTTGTGCCGCATCATCGCCAGCGAAAAGAATCCTTTACGTTTTTCTCTAGCGCCATTCCAGGCCCAACAAGCAGTGCTTTACGATCAAGAGTTGCTTTGGGCGGCCGTCCTGATCATGCGGATCACCTATTTATAATAGAATTGTATTTTGGCGTAAGCATCAAGAAGCGTGAGCCGCAGGCGAAAGGGCTTGCGTTAACGCCGCCGCTTGAGCGACATGAAGAAAAACGTCATAGCCCATGATCATATTCACCGATTCTCCATCTTGAGAAAGGGGGAGCTTGAGCCAGAATTGGATCAGATGTTCACCGGCCGCATTATGCAAGGACGAAATACCCTGAGCGGGTTTTTTGCGCGCAACAACGCGGTCCAACGCGGCGCCATTCATCCGGGATGAGTCGGCAAGATATTTCCCTGTTAACTCCTCATTGAAGACTTCCCGCAAACCAGTGCCCGCGAGCCTTACGCGGTAACGCTGCTGAGGGATTGGCTTAACATCGACCAGAGAGACAAAGCTCAAATGACGCCGGAAACGGCTGGGCGTTATATCGCGCCGGGCGGGCATCGCGCGCTCCCCGCAGCATTCGCACCAATAGTCGAATAAGGCGCGCTGTTCAGGAATGACCAGTTGCGCACGAAATGCCAAATCAGTATCCAACACGAGCGGAGATTCCCCCTAATCAACTCACTTCAAAAGAACCATTCTTGGAATTTTATATCTTCATTTTAGACGCGAACGTCCCCTCTGGCCTAACCCCATTTGTTTCGCCAAATCAGAACGCGTTTGCGCATAATGCGGCGCCACCATGGGATAATCACTCGGCAGTCCCCACTTCGCCCGGTATTCGTCCGGACTCATATTGTAGTGTGTGCTGAGATGCCGTTTCAGAGATTTGAATTTTTGTCCGTCTTCAAGGCAAATAATATATTCATCCGTAACGGATTTTTTCACAGGCACGGCAGGTTTCAAATGCTCTCTCTTCAAAGGCGCGCGCGCCTGATCAAGCGAGGCCATCGCGGCGTAAACCTGCTGAATGAGGCCCGGAATATCGGTTTGCGGAACCACATTGTTTCCCACATAGGCCGAGACGATATCTGCAGTTAAACCAATGAGTTCGGCATTGTCGTCCATGGATTTCACCATTTCGTTTCCGTCTAGACATCTATTACCAAATAAATGTCCGTATGGTTAAGCTAGTTGCTTAACTGAATACACGCAAGCGACAAGGTTCTATTTCGCGCTTTACTTAAAACACCTGATATCGAGAGTGTAATACTGTACAAAAAACGACAAAATGCTCATCAAAGCCACTTGCGGTCCCTTTTCGGTCTTGCGCGATTCTCGGAACATCCGCTAGTATATCAAAAAGAGACTGAACGGTCGCATCTATGAATAAAGGCGAGCAAACGAAAGAACGCATAATTTCCGAGGCCACTGCGCTGATAAATCAAAAGGGCTTCCATGGCATGTCTATGGCCGATTTGATGAGCGCGACAGGCCTGGAAAAGGGTGGACTCTATCGTCATTTCAAGACGAAGGAAGAGATCGTTTGCGCCGCATTCGCGCACTATGTGAGCCTGGTCGCGGAACGGCTCAGGGAAGCGCTTGAGGGCATTGAGAGCCCGCGCGAACGGCTCGCCGCATCAATTCGATCTTTGAGCGCCATCGCCCGCGACCCAGTCGTCAAAGGCGGATGCATGGTTATGAATTTAGGAATCGAGAGTGATTTTACCAACAGCACGTTACGTGATTTGACGCGTGACTCAATCCAGCAATGGGCTAGTATGATCCGTAGGGAGACTGTTAAAGCTATTACTTGCGGTGAATTTGACTCTAAAACGGACCCGGAATCTTTGGCGACGCTTATTATCAGCTCCATTGAAGGCGCGATCATGATGAGTAATGTCTGCGGCGATCCGATCCATGCGGACCGTGTCATGGCGCATCTGGAGGATCACTTGGCGCATCTGTCGCCGTAAAAAATTTACCTCAAAAGAGACCATTTGGTCTCTTTTTATATAGGAGAGACCGATCATGACTAAACCTAACTTGGGCACGATGGCGTGGGCTGAACTCACCCACGGCAATCTGCGGCGCTCCGACAGGCGCGCTCAAATTCTCAGCGCCCTGGGCATTAAACTCTCACTCATGGCTCAGCAATTGTTAAAGCGCCACCCCCAAATTCGCCACATAGATCTGGATGAAATTATGATTCCGGATTCCGCAATCGCTCAAAGTGCTCTGGCCCTGTGCCGCGAAGTCTCCACGGACGTTCTCGCCAACCATTGTCTGCGCACGTATTTTTGGGGCGCTCTCTTAGCCGCTGCTGATGGCCTGACACATGACGCTGAACTGCTCTATGTTGCCGCGCTTCTGCACGATTTGGGGTTAACCGATCAATTTGCATTTAAACAGCCCGGCATTCATTGTTTTGCATTTGAGGGAGCAGTTGCGGCGGAAAAATTCGCTCAGGATAAAGGTTGGCCGCAAGACAAGCGCCGTCATTTAGGCGACGCGATTTGTCTGCATTTGAACATCATCGTACCGAAAGAAATGGGGGTTGAGGCCCACCTCCTGCATGAAGGGGCCGCAGCCGACGTAATAGGCGCGCGCATGGCCGCCATCTCAAAACAGAACAAACAAGATGTTCTATGCAAACATCCCCGCTTACATTTTAAAACCGAAATTATAAAGACCTTGGCGCAGCAGACCGACCGCCGACCAGAGTGTCGCATGGCGCTTCATATGGCCGGGGGTTTTGATAAACTGATCAGAAAAGCGCCATTTGCCGATTAAAAATAATTGAGGATCAGCGTAACGCCCAAAAGGACGGCGATCCACAATGCCATGTGCCCGGCAGGCCAGGAGCGCGCCAGCCCGCTTTCCGGCCCATGCAAGCGGTAAAGCCGGGCAATGAACTGGTCGAGCCGCCTCTGGGCGCGCATCGCTATCCAACGTTGCGTTGAGCCAAGCCCTCTTCCGATCATCGCCAATCCTGCGGGCGCCAGTTTGCGATAGAACCAGTCCGTATCGAGATTTGTCGATTTGATCTCCGGCGGATAGACGCCAACACGGATTAAAACAACAAATGCCAGGATCGCAAAGAGAAGCAATTGCAATTGCGTAATGACATGGGCCGCCGTATAAGGCTGAATATCCATGGGATAGGGCAGAAGCGCAAAAAGAGGCGCTGGGTAGACGCCAATTGCTATGCACAGCGCCGCGGAAATTCCCATCGCGACCAGCATGCCGCGCGGGGCTTCCTCGCAGCGCTTGCCGCTGTCATGGGCGAAAAAAGCAAAATAGGGAATTTTGATACCCGCGTGCTCCAGCACGCCCGCCGACGCAAATAACACTATAGCCCAGATCCACACCATGTGTTCGCCCGACACGGCGTCCAATATCAATCCCTTCACGACGAAGCCGGCAAAGAGCGGAAAGGCCGCAATCGACAAAGCGCCGATGATGCAAAAAATGGTTGTGAGCGGCATGGATTTATAAATCCCGCCGAGCTCCGAAGCCTGAATCGTGCCTGTTCGATAAAGCACCGCGCCCATACTCATGAAAAGCAGGCCCTCAAAGATGATGTTTGCAAATGCGTAGCCCGCCGCACCGTTGATCGCGAGCGGCGTGCCGATGCCAATGGCCACAACCATAAAGCCAACCTGGTTGTTGATGCTGTAGGTCAACACCCGGCGCAGATTGTCTTCGATAACCGCAAAAAAGATGGGAAACAGCGTCATGATCGCGCCGATCCAGATTAACTGTTCGGTTCCCGCAAAGCCGCGCGCCAGAGAATAAACAGCCAACTTGGTGGTGAATATCGAGAGAACGATGGTCCCGGACACGGTTGATTCAGGATAAGAATCCTGCACCCAGTTATGCAGTAAGGGGAAGGCGCTTTTGACGCCAAAAGCCAGAAAAATAAGCAGAACCGGAAAGGAGTCCAGCTCCATGAGTTCAAAGGCGATAGAACCCGTCTCCTGCGCATAGAGGATGAGTCCCCCCAGCAACAAAACGCCTGACCCCACCTGTATGATGAGATAGCGCACACTCGCCTTCATGGCGCGTTCCGTACGGCCCGCCCAGATAAGAAAAACGGAAGAGACCGCCGCCAGTTCCCAGAAAACAAAAAGGGTGACGAAATCCCCCGCCAGAACGCCGCCAAGCGCCGTCCCCGGATAAACGACAGAAGCAACCTGTTGCATCGTATCGCGCACATGCCATGCGTAGATAATATTCAACGCCGTAGCGATAAAGAAGATGACGGCGAAGATGCGGCTAAGCCCATCCACCCGCATGATCGTTAACGTGAAGTCGAAGAGGGCGATTTCACCGTAAGAGCCGAACGGGTAGCTCAAGAAGTGCAACAGCCCCACAATCGGCAAAGCCAGCATATAGATTTTGCGTATGGAATGGGGAACCAACGGGATCAGCATTCCCCCGACAATAAGAAGGGCTGCGGTAAACAAGTCCAAGGTCAGGATATTAGCGATCATAATAATCCTCATCCCGCATCACGATTTTACGAAGTAACTTCCCTGCGAACACGATAAAAACAAAGCAGAGAAACCCGTAGAACCCATAGAAATTAG
>JAJFIM010000341.1 GCA_021774995.1 Alphaproteobacteria bacterium
ACGGCAAAATGCTATGGCGGCGACGCCACCCGCAAGCGCAAATTACTCGACAAACAAAAAGCCGGCAAAAAGAAAATGCGGGAATTCGGCAAAGTTGAAATTCCGCAAACCGCTTTTATCGCCGCCCTGAAGATGGATGGAAAATAACAATCTGAGCGGCGTTCATGGCGGCTTGAAGCGCTTCTCTTGACCGCGCATAAAATGGACCGCGTGAGCGTAATCGCAAAACCTACTTCACGATTTTGCCAAAAACGGTTGTGTCGGGTTTGACGCGGCTTGCGGAGAGAAACAGAAGAAGGGATAAAGCGCCGGGTAGAACCCATGCCGGCAACAGCAAAATACTGGTGACCCCCGGATCCCACAGCGGCGCCCAGAGACGCCGCTCCACAACAGCTTGCGCCAAGTTCAGGCTTTCTCTGTCGAGTTTAAACCATACAGCGCCCAGAGACTGAAACTCCAGCGCACCCGTTTGCATCCACCTCACGCCATCAGCGCCAGCCAAAGCAACCGCGATAACCAACAATAAAACACCGAAGATCACCCGTAACATAGGCACGCTCATTAAAAAGAAGCCTCAACAATGAGCCGTCTCACTGGCTTTGCAAAAGATCCGTAACTCCAAAACCGCCATCCCTTTTTCGGGAATGGCGGCGTCAGAGAACGCTTTAACGCGTGATGGCGATTACCCGCCGAATTAAATTAATCGCGCACCCGAAAAATCAGAGCGAGAAATAATCCTAAAACGCCAAGCGGAATCCAGGCCGGCGCCCCGAGGACCATTCCCACGGCTGGCGTCGCCACTGGCAACGCTCCTTGCGACCATGCCGACAAAGAGCCCGCACTGCCCGCACTTGCGAGATTAAGAACATCCGCCAATGAGCGCATGGCAACCGTGCCCCCCTCAACAGAGGTCAACGCATCGGCCCCCAATACCATCAGCGCCGCAGCAATAACGACCAAGCTTATTATTCTAAAGAGTATCATTTTTTACCAGCCCCCCAAGCTATGCTTGTTAACCCAAATCATGAATCAGCCTCCCAAGAGATCATCTCTCTATCTGAGCCTGTGAGCGTATCCTTTTGGTACAGTTTTGCCAAGTGAATTCAGATTTATGGTTTACGCGCACTCATGTACCGTCAAACGGTACGGATGAAGAGGCATAAATGCTTGGCCTGACGCGGGACAGACGTTATAGAAGGCCCAGTGAGACGCCCCTCTTGGCGTCGGTATTTGTGGTGAGGAGAGGTGGCCGAGTGGCTGAAGGCGCACGCTTGGAAAGCGTGTAGGCGGGGAACCGTCTCGAGGGTTCGAATCCCTCTCTCTCCGCCACAAACCATTGATTTATAAAGATTTCATTGGTTTGTCTCGCCTGTCGCGCTATTAGAATATTTCCCGAACTCCTCATTTTTGCAGACATTTTGAGAAACGGCGTTCCTACAGGCTTTGTTTCCGTTTTGATTGGCGCCGCGGGCTACGCAGGGCTGCAAGTTGTATTTCGGTGGGAAGTATAATTCCCGCTTTTTGTGCTCTTTGACAGGATCTAAATGTCATAGTGCAGCCGTAAACCAACTCGCCACCGGGGCGGGGGAGCTGTCCCCAACGGCTTACCCCCCGCTTCCCCGAACAGAACGATAAATCAGACAGCCTGTGTCACAGCCTGCAAACGTATGATTTTATTAAGAAATCTGGAGCGGGCGATGAGATTCGAACTCACGACCCCAACCTTGGCAAGGTTGTGCTCTACCCCTGAGCTACGCCCGCTCGGCGCCGGCAAGGCTGCTCGCGCAGCCCGCCTCTGTAGAGCGATTTTAGCCCTGAGTTGGCTGGTCTAAATGCTCCAGAAGGGCCGTTATTGCGCAAAGCGCCGGCAAATGCAATAGACGCAGCCTTGGGTGCAAAACGCCTTCATCCACACCGCCACCCACCCTCCAGTGCGCTCCATTGCACAAGCCAGGTCCGCGCGCCAGCTCATCCCAAGCCTGTCTTCGTGCGGCCGTGAGCCGATGACGCCAGGTGTTGAGCGCCTTTGATGCGGGCGCCAATATAAGTTAAACTAGCACGCACAATGGGGCATTGCAGATATGGCTTTAACTCTTGGCGTTAACACCCCATATTCCAGGAGAATAGCAGCCGAAAGGGCATTCATGGATACGAACCCAAATTCCCCGCATGCCGCCAGCGGCCTTGCGGATGGCATAGACCCAGACCCGCTGATTAAAGAGGGCGGCACGGAAACATTCATCAGCGATGTGATTGAGGCGTCTAACGCGCAGCCGGTCATTGTTGATTTCTGGGCCCCCTGGTGCGGACCGTGCCGGCAGATGACGCCTCTGCTGGAGCGCCTCGTCTCGGAAGCCGCGGGCGCGGTGCGTCTGGTAAAAATAAATATCGATGACCACCCGCAAATCTCGCAGCAAATGCAAATCCAATCGATCCCCGCCGTGGTTGCGTTTCAAGGCGGCAAACCCGTTGACGGCTTCATGGGCGCCCAGCCCGAAAGCCAGATACGCGCTTTTATCGACCGGCTTGGCGGGCAGGCAGAGCCGTCTCCCGTCACCCAGCTCTTGGAAATGGGGGGCGCGGCAGTGGACGCGGGCGACCTGCAAACCGCTCTTCAGGCTTTTACGCAAGCATTGGCTGTGGAACCGGACAATGAACGCGTGATCGCCGGCCTTGCAAAAACGCATCTTGCTCTGGGCGAGATCGATCAGGCGGCTGAGATATTGGACAGCGCCCCTGAAGGGGCGGAGCACACTGAGCTGGTCAGCGCCCGCGCCGCCCTTGACCTGGCCCGCCAGGCGCAAGAATCAGGCGATGTCGCTCCTTTGCGCGCCGCTGTCGCCGCGCATCCAGATGACTTGCAAGCGCGGTTTGATCTGGCTATCGCGCTCAATGGCGCTGGCGAAAAATCCGCCGCCATCGACCACCTTATTCACATCATCGCCGCCGACCGTGAGTGGAACGATCAAGCCGCCCGAAAAGAACTTTTAAAATTTTTCGAGGCTTATGGCCAAACCGATCCAATGACTCTGGAAGGCCGGCGAAAGCTTTCAACCGTTTTGTTTTCCTGATCAGAAATGCGCGAACAACCTTTTTATCATCACATCGACGACCTGCCTGAACGGTTTCCCATATTCCCTTTGGCAAATGCGCTTTTATTGCCCAGAGGCCACCTTCCTTTAAATATTTTTGAGCCGCGTTATCTTTCTATGATTGATGATGCTCTGGGGACAGAGCGTTTGATCGGCATGATCCAACCTTGTGACCCAAACGACCATTCTGACAAACCCGCGCTTTACACCATTGGGTGTGCAGGCAGAATCACGTCTTTTAGCGAAACCGACGATGGGCGCTATCTCATCACCTTAACGGGTATATGCCGTTTTCAGATCCATCAAGAGCTTGATTGCCTCACGCCCTATCGGCAGGTTGCCGGTGATTTTACGCTTTACAAAAGCGACCTCAATCCGAACGGCGCACATTTGGACATTGATCGCAATCATTTGCTTGACGTTTTGAAAGTGTATCTTTCCTTGAGGCAGCTTGAAACAGATTGGGAATCCGTCAAGCAAGCCCCCGGTGAAACTTTGGTCAATTCCCTTTCGGCAATCTGTCCGTTCGACCCTCAGGAAAAACAAGCTTTGTTGGAAGCCTCAACACTGGACGAGCGCGCAGAAATTTTAATCACGCTCCTGGAGATGTCCAATGCTTCAGCAGGCCGCGATGATGAAAGCTCAATACAGTAACAAGGGACAAAGCATGACGGACACAAATACTGAAGCACGGAATAAGGCGGGCGTTGACCCTAAACTCCTGGAAATTTTGGTCTGCCCCGTGACCAAGGAAACATTGGCGTATGATGAGGCAAATCAGGAGTTGATCAGTAATGCGGCGCGCCTGGCTTATCCTATTCGCGATGGAATTCCCATTATGCTGCCCGAAGAAGCGCGGGCGCTATCTGACGATGGTTAAATTGCGAAAGGGGAAGAGTTAAAGTGCTTCGCCGCGCAGAAGGCGGGGCAGGTCTCCCACTGCGCCCTGGGCGTGGCGCATAAAAAAACGCCGCGCAGGACCCAATTGATTCACCATGCGCAATCCCAAATCACGGGCCATGCGCAATGGACCCCAATCATTGGCGAACAGTCGGTTCAATTGATCCATCATCATAGCCAAAACAAAACTATCAAATCGGCGCCAGCGCTGATAACGCGCCAGAATATCCGCGCCGCCGATATCAAGACCCAGCCGCCGCGCATCCACCAACACCTCTCCCAATGCCGCTACGTCACGCAAGCCAAGATTCAGGCCCTGACCCGCTATGGGATGGATGGCGTGCGCCGCATCGCCCGCCAGCGCAAGACGCGGGGCCACATACTCTCGCGCCAATTGGAGCCCCAGCGGATAACACCAGCGCGGACCGACAGGCCGCACGGCGCCCAGATAAGCGCCAAAACGCTGAACGATCTGCTGAGTAAACGCCGCCTCATCAAGATCCATGAAAACGGGCGCAAGGTCGCTGCGTTCCGTCCACACCAAAGAAGAGCGCCGGCCCGCCAGAGGCAATATGGCAAAAGGTCCGCTGGGTAAAAAATATTCCTGGGCAAGCCCCTCGTGATCAAGGTCATGCTCCACAGTTGTCACGATGCCGTGCTGATTATATGTCCAGCCGACCGTTTTAATGCCCGCCGCCTTGCGCAGACCCGAGTTCTTACCCTCGGCCGCCAAACACACTTTGGCGCTCAAGCGCGCGCCATCATCTAATATGGCCTCCACCCCTTCGGGCCGAACGTTGAGAGAACGCACGCGGACCGGCGCAATCAGAGACAGGCCTTGGACTTGCGCCTGCGCATAGAGCGCTTGGCGCAAATGACGACTTTCCACCATATACCCCAAAGGCTGACTGTCTCGCCCTTCGCCGCTCAGTAGTTCGCGCGGATCGAAATGTAAAAAATGCGGCGCCGGGCCGCCGGCCCGAAACCGATCTTGCAGGCGGCCGTCCGACACCAAAATATCATTGATCGGCTGGGCGTGCGGGCTGACATCTCCCCAAAGGCCCAACGCATCCAGCATCCGTTGAGACGCTGCGGCGATGGCAAAAGCACGGCCGTCAAAGGTCGGTTCAAGCGCGGTCGCGGGAAGCGCCGCGTCCACCACGGCAACCTTCAACCCTTGTCCATGTAGAGCAAGCCCCAGAGAAAGCCCCACCAAGCCGCCGCCGGCGATGATCGCATCTAGCGGGGCGCAATGAAGGTCAGCGGGGCGCGGTGCAGAGTTCATGGGACGCAAGGATCGGCCTTTCACCACGCCTTGTCCAGAGAGATTCCAGCAAAATCGGTGGCCAAACCAGCCTATTCTTTGTTACGCTCTAAGCCCTTATGGGCCTTCAGCCGCCGAGGCGCTAGATTTTAAATCCCGTAGCTTGAATCCTTACGAAAGAATCCCGATGAAACTCATCATTGCCATAGTCAAACCTTTTAAGCTTGACGAAGTGCGCGAAGCCCTCACTTCTCTTGGGGTAGAGGGAATGACCGTCTCAGAGGTCAAGGGATATGGCCGGCAAAAGGGCCACACCGAAATTTATCGCGGCGCGGAATACGCCGTGCATTTTCTTCCCAAAATAAAAGTTGAAATCGGCGTTGACGATGCTCTTGTCGAGCGCGTGATTGAAACGCTGTGCGCTGTCGCCAAAACGGGGCAAATTGGCGATGGCAAAGTGTTCGTTCTCCCCATAGAGCAGGCGGTGCGGATACGGACGGGAGAAACCGATGCGGCGGCCTTGTAACCGCACTGATCCGATTTTAACCTCAGGCGCCTCCGGCTCAAAAGACACCTAACAAGGAAATCAAAACCCATGAACGCCTTTGAAACCGGCGCCGATGTATTTTTCGTTCTTATGGGCGCCATTTTAGTATTCGCCATGCATGGAGGGTTCGCTTTTCTAGAAGTGGGCACCGTGCAACACAAAAATCAAGTCAATGCTCTCGTAAAAATTATTGTTGATTTTGCCGTTTCCACCATCTGCTATTTCTTCATCGGTTACACGCTCGCCTATGGCGTGACCTTTTTAAGCAACGCGGCCATTCTGACAGGTCAAGTGCCCTCAGGCGGCGCGGCGTTTGCCGGCGGCGGATATGATCTTGTTAAGTTTTTCTTTTTAGCCACATTCGCCGCCGCCATTCCGGCGATTATTTCTGGCGGGATTGCTGAACGCGCCCGGTTCTGGCCGCATGTCGCCGCCGCCGCTATCATTGTCGCGCTGGTTTACCCAACTTTCGAAGGCATGGTGTGGGGCGAGCGCCTGGGATATCAAGCTTGGATGACTGACGTTTTTGGCGTTCCTTTTCACGATTTTGCAGGATCGGTTGTGGTCCACGCCATGGGAGGCTGGTTGGCTTTGGGCGCCGTGCTGATCTTGGGGGCGCGTGCGGGGCGTTATAGCAGCGAGGGCAGGGTGGTCGGCATTCCCCCTTCCAGCATTCCCTGGCTGGCTTTAGGAACATGGATCCTGTGCGTCGGCTGGTTCGGATTTAATGTCATGAGCGCGCAATCCTTGGAAGGCGTGACCGGATTGGTGGCGATCAACTCCCTTCTGGCCATGGTCGGCGGCATCGTCGCGGCGCTCATCACCGGCAAGAATGACCCGGGCTTTGTTCATAACGGGGCATTGGCGGGACTTGTGGCCATTTGCGCCGGATCGGACATTGTGCATCCCATCGGCGCGCTTCTCATCGGCGCCGTGGCGGGAAGTTTGTTTGTCGTCATGTTCCAAATCATGCAAAACCGTTGGAAAATTGATGACGTTCTTGGCGTA
>JAJFIM010000342.1 GCA_021774995.1 Alphaproteobacteria bacterium
CGACCGCGCGCTCTATAGCCCCGCCGATGTGAAGGGCCTTGATATGCGCGGGCCGCCAAATATTGCCGCGCAGGTTTTTTTAACCCATATCGGCGCCAATCTGATACCTTTGGGAAGCGTTGATATTGTTCCGGCTCTGCAAAAGGGGATGATCGACGGCGGCGCCAGCAATCTTATTTTTCATTATTACACATCGCGGCAATACGCCAGTCACGTCACGTTGACCCACCACGCCTATGACACCGGCGGCCTGGTCGCCAATAAAAAATGGTTTGACGGGGCGACGCCGGAACAGCAGGCTGCCATCATCGCCGCCAACGGGTCGCCGGCGGAGACGCGCGCGCCCGTACGCGAACTCCTGGATGACCTTATTGAAAAAATGCGCGGCGAGGGAATTGAAATTATTGACCTCACGCCTGAACAACGGGCGCTATGGAAAAAAGAAACCACGCCTTTGTATCAAGATATTATCGACCAAGTTGGCGGCGAGGCGCAGATGTTGTATGACGCTATTCTAGCAGGCAAGGCGGCGTATAAAGCGCAAATGGAAACCGCCGCTGAGTAAATTCTCTGATATTTTTTCGCTGCGCCCATTCACTTCGTCATAACAGGCCATGCGCGTGAAGCACGCCCAATCGTTTTTGAAAAAACTCAGGATGGGGGAGCAGTTCGTTGCTTTCCTCTCTTTTTCCGTCATGGCGCTGGCGCTGATATTTGACGTTTTGATGCGGGAAGCCTCCGGCGCGGGATTTTTTGGATCGGCGCAGGTGGGAGTTTTTGGCATGGTCGTCGCCTCTTTTATCGGCATTGGCCTGGCCACGGCGGACGGCGCCCATTTGCGCCCGCGTTTTGCCGATAATCTTTTTCCATCTGAATGGGGGGGCGTGATCTCAAGGGTGGGGGATGTGCTGACCGCTGCGTTTTATTTTTTTGTGGCGGTGGTGGCGGTGGCCGTTGTTCGGGATTCCTTTGAGCTGGGTGACGTTACGTCGACATTGCGGGTGGTGATCTGGCCTTTTCAAACAGCCATTGTGATTGCCTTTTTTATCGGCGGCGTGCGCCATGTTCTTTATGTATTTTTTCCTGAATTGAAGCCGCATGAAGGGGGCGTGACTTCGAGCGAGGGCGGGAAAATCGCCAAGAGCGCGGCGCTTGATTCTGAGGGCGGTCGATGAGCGTCATTTTGCTGTTTCTGGTCCTTGGCGTTCTGATTGTCTTGCGGCAAAACGTTATTGTCATTCTGGGCGTGCTGGTTTTTTCGCTGCAATATTTCTGGGGCGACGGGGTCTTGCGCTATGTGGTGGAAGACGCCTGGAAGGTGGCGTACAAGGATGTTTTGCTTTCCATCCCGCTTTTTTTGCTGGCGGGGGCCATAATGGCGCGCGGGTCAATCGCGGAGAGGTTGATTGATCTCATGCGGGCGCTGACCCAGCCGATACCCGGCGGCCTTGCTCTGGCGACGATCCTCTCTTGCGCAGTATTCGCCGCCATTTCCGGGTCATCCACGGTCACGCTGCTGGCGGTGGGCGGAATCATGTATCCGGCGCTCCTGGCTGAGGGCTATAATAAATCATTTGCGCTGGGCGCGCTGTGCGCCGCCGGGACATTGGGCATTGTCATCCCCCCCAGCATTCCGCTCATCCTGTACGGCGTGATGACCCAGACGTCGATTGCCGACCTCTTTATCGCCGGCCTCGGGCCGGCTTTTGTTTTGACGGTGCTGATGGCCACTTACGCCATTACCGTGAATTGGCGCCGGGCGCGGCGCAAATTGAACGCGTCTGAAGTGGGACGGGCGTTCATGCGCTCTATTTTTGCGTTGCTGACGCCTGTGATTATTTTAGGCGGGATTTATTCCGGCTATTTCACGCCCACGGAATCGGCGGCGGTTGCCGTGTTTACGGCGCTCATTGTCGAATTGTTCATCCACCGCGATATGGGCGCGCGCGATGTGTATGAAGTGGTGGGCGAGACGGCCAAACTTTTGGGAACGCTCTTTCCCATTCTCATGTTCGCTTCGGCGCTCAACAGCTTTTTTACGTTTCAGCAAATTCCGGCGATGTTGGTGGATCTGTTTACGTCTACTGTGGAATCTAAACTGGCGTTTATTCTGGCGACGAATTTATTGCTTCTTCTGGTCGGGTTTGTCGCCGATATCGGGTCGGCCATTCTTATTTTGAGCCCGCTGCTCCAACCGATGGCGACCTCGCCGGAATACGGTATGGACTCGGTGCATTTCGGCATCATGATGATCGTGAATCTGGAGATTGGCTATTTGACGCCGCCCTTGGGGTTGAATTTGATTGTCGCCATGGGCGCGTTCCGCGAGGATTTTTGGACCATCTGCAAAGCTGTGATCCCGTTTATCCTGCTGATGCTGCTTGGCCTTGGTATTGTTATTGCCGTGCCGCAGCTTTCGCTCTTTTTGCTGTAGAGATTGTTTCCGCCCCTTTCCTCTATTCGTCATCCGCGACGTGATCGGGTATCCAGTGCGATCGGAGATCAAGGATTGCAAACTAGGGAATTGTGCAAGCCCGCCATGGATTCCCGCGTGCGCGGGAATGACTATAGAGAGGGGTAAGTGCTTGAAGGCGTTAAAGTTTCTCCGGTCCGAGCACGACGAGGGTTTTTCCGAAATTTTGCCCATGCATGAGCTTTGAAAATTGGCCCGC
Organism: Alphaproteobacteria bacterium; assembly: GCA_021774995.1. Taxonomy (GTDB): domain Bacteria; phylum Pseudomonadota; class Alphaproteobacteria; order SMXP01; family SMXP01; genus JAJFIM01. Next base: position 2,673 of record JAJFIM010000342.1, read on the forward strand.
GACGGCCTCTATGCCTTCCGCGCGGTCTTCTTTGTATTTTATTTTCCCCGCCGCCACGAGAGGCGCTGCGAATTCTAAAAACTCATTCCGTTTGTCTTCAAAGTCATAAACCACAAGCCCCTTCATCACCGCGCGTTTGACGATGGGCAGGCCAAGATAAAACCCTT
>JAJFIM010000343.1 GCA_021774995.1 Alphaproteobacteria bacterium
TCTCACATCGAAAGACATGGCGTCAATCGTCAAAAAAGGCGCGGTCGGAGAAATTCTCGGAAATTTCTTTGACAAAGGGGGATCTGAAATCCCCGCGTCATGGGCTGATCGGAAGCTTACCGTCGAGCTTTCAAAATTAAAAAATATTGACAACAAGATCATCGCGGCGGCGGGCAAGCTCAAGAAAAAAAGCGTATTGGGCGCCATCCGCGGCGGTTATTTGACAACTCTGGTTGTGGATATGGAACTCGCCACATCTTTGTTGCAATAAAACAGCCGCCCGCAAGGCGCGCATTTAGCAGGAGCATGAGATTTGTATAAAAGCATAGAATGGGACAGGAAAGGTTTTGTGCGTCTTCTTGATCAGCGCCTGCTGCCTGAAGACATAATATACAATGAATACAGGGATGTCGCGCAGCTTGCCCGCGCCATAACCGATATGGTGATCCGCGGCGCGCCGGCCATTGGGGTGACAGCCGCTTATGGCCTGGCGCTTGGCGCGGTCGCCTCTCCCGCCCAGGATATGCCCTCTTTAAATGCGGATATTGATAAAGCGGAGCGCATTTTACAAGCTGCAAGACCCACGGCGGTGAATCTGTTCTGGGCGCTGGGGGAAGTGCGCGCGCGCCTCTCCAAACTGAGCATTGAGACTGTAGACGACTGCCGCGAAAAACTTATTTCCATCGCCCATGATATGGCCCGGGAAGACGGCGACATCAACAGGCGGATCGGACAGAACGCTTTGGCGCACCTCCCCGATCCGGTAACGTTCATTCACCATTGCAACACGGGCGGGCTGGCGACCGTTGAATACGGCACGGCGCTCGGCGTCATCCGCGCAGCCCATGAGAGCGGGCGAAAAGTCTTTGTCTATGTCTCCGAGACCCGTCCGCGGCTTCAGGGGGCCAAGCTCACAGCGTGGGAATTGAAACAACTCGGCATTCCGCACACGGTCATTGTGGACGGCGCCACGGGGCATTTTATGAAAAACGCCAAGATCGACGCCTGCGTGGTCGGCTGCGACCGGGTGGCGCGCAACGGCGATACGGCGAACAAAATCGGCACATATAATCTGGCCGTGATGGCGCGCGCCCATGACATTCCGTTTTACGTCGCCGCCCCGACATCAACCATCGACCTTGACGCCGCCAGCGGCGCCGCAATTGAAATCGAAAACAGAAAGGCGGAAGAGGTTTCCCACATCAATGGCGTCTGCGTCGTACCGGAGGGAACGCGCACGGAAAATCCGGCATTTGACATCACGCCGGGTCATTTGGTCACGCGTTTCTTCACGGAAGAAGGCGTGGCGCGCGCGCCCTATTTGGCGTCATTGCCCAGATTGTGCGCGGGCGCGCCCGAGGGCTGGGTTGTCGAAACGCAAAACCTCGCCGAGCGCATCCGCAAAAGGGGCTTTGAATATGTGCTTAGGAACAATGGCGGCTATCTCAGTCAAATATGCTCAACCGCGGAAATATTCGCCGCGCTCTACAACAAAATCATGCATTTGGGACCATCACAAGCACCGCGCATCCCCATTCCCTTTCCTGGAACGCCGGGAGGCGACGTGGAATTCATCAATGGCGGCGCGTATAACGGGCCGGACGGACCGGAATTCGACAAGTTCATTTTCTCTCCCGCCCATTACGCCCTCGCCCTTTACGTGGCGCTGATCGAAGTGGGCCGGATGGACCCGGCGGGATTGGAAGCGTTTAACAAGGATGGGAGCACCGTTGAGCTCATTGGCGCGGAGCATTCGCCGGGGATTGAAACCACCACCGGCTCTCTGGCGCAGGCGCTCAGCCAGGCGGGCGGCATCGCGCTTGGCCGCCGCCTCAAGGGAGAGATGGGCCGCGTCTGGGTGATGATGTCAGACGGAGAATTCCAAGAAGGCCAAACATGGGAAGCGGTTTCGGCGCTCGCGCATCACAAACTCGACAATGTGTGCGTCATCGCCGATTGCAATGGACAACAATGCGACGGCCCGATGGACGGGGTCATGAATATCGAGCCCTTGCGCGCGCGCTTGGACGCGTTCGGCGCCCGCGCCTTTGACGTCGACGGCCATGACATTGAAGCCATGAACGCATGCGCCGCGTTGGAGCCCGACGGCAGGCCGCTGTTTATTCTCGCCCGCACCAACCCGGCGCAAGGCGCGCCCATTCTGAACGACAGAGCGCCGCTTCTGCATTACCTCCGTTTTAGGGACGCGGCGGAGCGGCGGAAATTTGAACAAGCCTATGAGGAGACCTACGGAGCATGACGCGCGATATCGTTCAACGCCCTCACGTGGAAAACTTCATTTCCTGGGCAAAAGACAAACCAAGCGTGCTGGTTCTGTCGGCTGATCTCACCAATTCTTGCGAAGTGGGCCTGTGGCGCGACACATACCCTGATCGCTTTTTCTCCATGGGCATGGCGGAGCAGAACATGCTCGGCTTTGCCGGAGGGTTGGCCCGTCAGGGATTTGAGCCCTTCATCCACACCTTCGCCGTGTTCATCTATCGCCGCGCTTACGATCAGCTCGCCATGTCTGTCGCTTACCCCAATTTGCGCGTACGGCTTGTCGGGTTCCTTCCCGGCATTGTGACGCCGGGCGGGGTTACGCATCAGGCCATTGAAGACGTCGCCATCATGCGGGCAACGCCCAATATGACAATCTTAGAGACCGGCGACGCGACGGATGTGGAAAGCGTTTTGGATGTAGCGCACAAAGTGGACGGCCCCGTCTATATTCGGATGTTGCGCGGAGAAATGCCGCGCCTGTTCGACAAAGAAGACGTGATGCAATTCAATCGCGCGCGGGTGTTGTCGCAGGGGCGCGACGTCGCCATCATCACGGCGGGCATCGCCACTGAAGAAGCCTTGCGCGCCGCGCCCGCTCTGGCAAAAAGCGGCGTCTCCGTCACCCATCTGCATGTCTCCACGCTAAAGCCCTTTACCGACCCTCAAATATTAGAAGCGATTCAAAACGCCAAACACGGCGTCATCACAATGGAAAACCACATTGTGACCGGCGGATTGGGAACGGCGGTGGGCGAAGTGATGGCGCAGCACGGGATCGGCAAGCCCCTCGTTAAGCTGGGACTGAATGACGCCTATGCGCATGGCGCGAGCAAGGCGTATCTTCTGCGGGAATATGGCATGGACGCCATGGCGTTGGCGCGCGCTGTTGAAAAACTCGTCGGCGCGCCGCTTGATATCGACGAAAGGGCCTTAGACCAGGCGCGCGAAGAAGACGCGGGCGGCGCGGCAAAAGCGGAGGCGCTATAAGATGCTCCCGGAAGTGACACTGAATATAAGCGGCAACCGATTCAAAGTGACTTACCGCCTCAGCGGGTTTGGCGCCGATGTCCGGCAAATCGCGCAAGAGATGTGCGTGGAACAAACCATCGAGTTCCCATCCGATCTGGTGGCGGATGACGACATACGGCGCTGCATCATCGGCCAGATCGAAGATATCGCGCCCATCAATGACGCAGATCACTTTGTGACGCTCAGCTTCGCGGAAGAAGTTGCAGGCGGAGAGTTCCCTCAATTCTTTAACGTTATTTTTGGCAATACAAGCCTGCGGCCCAATATTCGCGTCGAGAGATTGGAACTATCGGAAAATTTGGCGGCGCGGTTCAAAGGACCGCGTTTTGGCAGACAAGGTTTTCGCGAATTATTGGGCGTTCACGATCAGCCGATTTTCAGCACGGCGTTAAAGCCCATCGGCCTCTCCGCGAAGCAATTGGCGAAACAGGCTTACGATTACGCCTTGGGTGAAATGGACATGATTAAGGACGATCATGGGCTGGCCAATCAATCCTTCGCGCCGTTTCGCGAGCGCGTCATGGCCTGCCTGGACGCCATTAACGACGCCAGCGGCAAAACCGGGCGGCGCACGCTTTACGCCCCCTGCCTCAGCGCGTCAGCCAATCAGATGTTCGACGATGCGCATTTTGTCAAAGAGTGCGGCGCAGGCGCGGTTTTGATCGCGCCGGGGCTGGTCGGGTTTAACGTGATGAAGGCCCTGGCCGATGACGAGACATTCGGCCTGCCCATTTTGTGCCACCCCGCCATGCTGGGCAGTTTCACCGCCTCACCGCAAAACGGCATGTCGCATTATTTCACCTTCGGGCAACTTCCCCGCCTGACAGGCGCCGACATCACCATTTTCACAAATGTGGGCGGGCGGTTTTCTTTCACGAAAGAGCAATGCCTCGACATCAAAGCGGCAACGGATTCGCCCATGCAGAATATCAAGTCATGCTTCCCCAGTCCGGGCGGGGGGATGACCTACGACAATGTTCCGCTCATCGTGGAAATGTATGGCCGGGATGTCGTCTATCTCATCGGCGGGGCGCTCTATAAGCGCGGGCCTTCTCTTAGCGACAATTGCCGGGAGCTGCGCGAAACCGTTGCGGCGCATTTGCAGTAGACGTCTGAGAAAAGCGCGCAAGACTTGCATACCGCCTGCACACGCGGTATCATTGATAATATTGGTCAGCGCGTGAACAATTGTTCAAAATATTTTGGGGGAACAAAGCAGCGCATCATAAACGCCGCAATTTTCATCAAAAATTTCAGTCACAAAACCACGTGAGGGGCGTGTTGTTTTTTGATTGCCTTAGAGAAAAAATATTCGTTTTGGCGCGAATATTCACAGATCAAACTTTTAGGAGAAAATCATATGGGTACGATACGCAAAGTCCTCGGGGGGACCGTAAGTCTTTCAGCTTTGATCGCAGCGTCAAGCGTCACTTTTATCGCGATGGACGCGGCGCCCGCCGCCGCAGCGCCCGTGGGAGAAATTGTCGTTGTGGGGTCGCGCCGCGGTGGACGATCGGTTTTTAACAGCCCCGTGCCCATCGACGTTGTTTCGGCGCAGGACATCGAACGCTCGGCAACTATTCCGGGCGAGGTGGGCGAGCTTCTGCAAGCTTTGGTGCCTTCGGTCAACTTTCCCCGTCAATCCAATTCCGGTCCCTCGGATCATATACGCGCCCTGCAATTGCGCGGTATGAATCCCGACCAGGTGCTGGTGCTGGTGAATGGCAAACGGCGCCATATATCTTCCGTTTTGCAATTGGATACTAAAATAGGTTTAGGCACTGCCCCGGTTGATTTCAACACCATCGCAACAAACTCCATTCAGCGCATCGAAGTGTTGCGCGACGGCGCAGGTTCGCAATATGGCTCGGACGCCATTGCCGGCGTTGTCAACATCATCCTGAAAGACGGCGCGGAAGGCGGGCTGCTGACCGGCAGCTTCGGACTGCACCACACTGATTTTAAACCCACGGGACAAAACATCACGGATGGCGAGACCTTCACCTTCGCCGGTGACGCCGGGTTTTCCATATTCAACGATGGTTTTTTGAGAATCGGCGCGGAATATGTAAACCGCAATTCCACAAACCGGGCGGGCTTTGACACCCTTCCCTTCTTTGAAGCCTTTACGCCGCCCAATACCGCCGTCATCGGTCAACGCAATTTTGCGCCTGGCGACGGCGATTCCGAAAGCGTCAACCTCTTCTACAATGCCGAAATTCCGGTGAACGCCAATGTGGATATCTATTCCTTCGGCACCTACAGCAACAAAGATTCGCAAGGCGCGGCCTTTTTCCGCTATCCGGACAGCTCCACGAACATCCTGGCGGTCAATCCCGGCGGATTCAGACCCGTCACCCAGGGCGACAACATGGATTTTTCCGTCACGGGGGGCGCGCGCGGTAAAACCGGCGGCGACTGGAACTGGGATTTAAGCGCGCTTTACGGCTACAACAATTTTGAATTTGGCCTCAAAAACAGCCTCAATGCATCGCTTGGAATCACCAGCCCAACCTCGTTTGATCTGGCTGAATATTCCTATGGGCAATTAGTGGTGAACGCAGATGTGTCGCGCGAGTTTGAAATGGCCGCGTTAACTTCAGGCAACATCGCCCTTGGCCTTGAATACCGCCACGAGATGTTTGAAACCAAAGCGGGCGACCCGGCATCCTTTGCCGCAGGTCCCGACATCACCAAAGACCCCGGCGCGCAGGCCGGTCCCGGCTTGCGGCCTGTAGACGAAGTAGATGTCAATCGCGACACCTTCGGGGCCTATGTCGACCTTGAACTCGATTTGACGGAAGATCTTTTGCTGCAACTTTCAGGCAGATTCGAGAATTACGATGACTTCGGCGAAGCCCTGACCGGCAAAGCGGCCGCGCATTGGGAAATCATGCCGAATTTCGCCATACGCGGTTCGGTGAGCAACAGCTTTAGAGCGCCCGCATTGACCCAGTCGAGCTTCCAGTTTGGAACCACGAGTTTCGGCGCAGGCGGGGCTTTGGTTTCAGGGCTGCATCTTCCCGTGAGCAATCCCATCGCACAAGCTCTTGGGGCGAGAAGATTGAAAGAAGAAACCTCGATGAACTACTCCGTCGGGTTCACCGCGCAACCAGATGACCGCATTTCTCTTGCCATAGATTTTTTCAGAATTGACGTTGACGATCGGATCACGCGTTCTGAGCGTTTTGACGAAGCGGTCATTGAACCTTTCATCTCCGGCATGTTCGGCGTTTCCGGCATTGAAAGCGTAACCTACATGACGAACGCGGTTGATACGAAAACCACAGGCGTCGATGTCGTGGCCAACTACACGCAAGACGCCTTCAATGGCGTGTTCGATTTTAACGTCGGCTTCAACTATTCCAAAACAAGGATCAAAAGAATCGCCGCAACGCCAATGGAACTGGTCGCCATCGGCGTAACCAAAGCAATTGTCGGCATAGAAGAAAGCAACACGATTGAAACCGCGGCGCCAAAAACCAAACTCGTGCTAACCAGCACCTGGTCGAATGACCGCTTTGCGCTTCTGGCCCGCGCCACGCGCTTTGGCGAGGCGACGCGGGTGTTTGATTTCGGCGGAGGCTTTCCTCCTCCGCAAACCTATAGCGCCGAATGGTCCATTGATTTTGATGTTGAAGTCAATCTGACCGAACAGATTTCGCTGGCCGTTGGCGCCAATAATGTCCTCGATAACTACCCCGATCTGTCGAGCGCCGATATTAATTTCTTCGGCAATCTCCCTTACGACGTACTCTCGCCCATCGGGTCAAATGGAGCGTTTTATTATGTCCGCACCGCCTTTCGGTTTTAGGAAGGCGCATATCGCGTGACATGTTATTCCCCCTAGGGGGGTCGGCGCTCAACCGCCGGCTCCCTTTTTTCTTGCGACATCCCCGCGCACATATAAAAACCGGCAAAGGACACCAATCATATGACAGTATTTATTCACCGTCTGGCTCAAACAATGCTGACATTGGTCCTTCTGTTAGGCGCAGGGTGTGCGGATAAAGGCAAAACGCCGTTATGGGATTTCTATTCGGATGTATTGGTGGACGCCAAATATATTGATCTGACCCACGCCTTTGAGCCTGTTCAAGCCGTCTGGCCGGGCTTTTCCGCCGCCGCCTTCAAACCGGCCGTGGCGGGCAAAACAATGGAAGGCTATATCGAAGCCGGCGACGCGTTCACATATGAGGCCCATGGCTTCGTCGCCACAGCCTACGATCTGCCCACAGATCAATATGGCACGCAGCTCGACCCTCCGGCGCATTGGAATCCGCTGGGCGCGACCATCAGCGATCTGCCCGCCACTTACGCCATCCGGCCTCTTGTGGTGATCAACATTGCCGATAAAGTCGCGCGCGATCCCGGTTATCATATGCAGGTCGCCGATATCCTGGCCTGGGAAGAGGCCCATGGGCGTATTCCGGAAGGGGCGGTGGTGATGGTGCGCAGCGACTGGCACAAAAAATGGCGCGACGCCGAACGCTTCAATCAAAAGCCGTTTCCCGGCGTTGGTCTGGACGCCTTGAAATTTCTGCATCTGGAGAGAAAGATCCTGTTCCATGGCCACGAGCCCCTTGACACCGATGCGACGCCGACGCTGGAAGGCGAGGCCTGGCTGCTGCATAATAATTTTGCGCAGGCCGAAGGCGTGACGAATCTTGACATGGCGCCAGAAGCCGGCGCATTGATCGTGATCGGCTTTGCCAAACCGCTGGGAGGCACCGGAGGCTTTGCCCGCTATATCGCCATCGCGCCCGCCGATTGGCCTTTTGGGGTCAGTGTCGCCAAAGCGCCCGGCGCGCCGCTGCCCGTCCAGCCCTTTGCTTTGAAGCGCGATAAAAACGGCGTGATGCGGCCAACGCCTTGAGGTCCATGTATCCATAAAACTGTCATCCCAGAAACCAGTTTGTTTCAAATCTTTGAT
>JAJFIM010000344.1 GCA_021774995.1 Alphaproteobacteria bacterium
GTGGTCGTCTTGCCGACGCCCCCTTTTTGATTGGCCACAGCAATGACTCTCGGGGGGACGGCAGTCTCTATAGAGTTTAACACGGATGAAAATCCTCAATGACGAGTATCGTACCGGATGGATCCGACAGGCTGGGAAAACGTTGAGCGTTTAGTTTCCAATATTTAGTGGTTTTAGTCAATTCACCCTCAACATCCTGACCCTTTAAAAAGAGGCAGACCGTGTTTTTTTGGGCCATGACACCATGCTTCAACCGCTGGGCGTGGTTTAGGAGGTCTGTTAGGGGCGCGAGGGCGCGCGCCGTGATCACATCGGCCGGTGGTGGGCGCGCATCTTCCAACCGCTCGCGGATTACTTTGACATTCAATTTTAGCTCAGCGGCGACATAAGTTAAAAAACTGCATTTTTTACCATTTGACTCGATCAACGTGACCTGAAATGTTGCCTTTTCCCGCGCTAAAATCGCGAGTATCAATCCAGGAAGGCCGGCGCCTGACCCAATATCAGTCAGTGTCTCCGCGTCATCTGGAATATGCGCATAGAGTTGCGCACAATCCAGAATATGGCGTTGCCACACATTTTCAAGACTTTTAGGGCTCACAAGATTGATCGAACCCCGCCAGCGCTCCAGCAGCGCGACATACTGCCTTAAAGACTGAAATGTTTCACGTGAAACATTCAGAGCGGTTTGAACTTCTTCGGGCGACATGGCCGGTCTTTCTACGCTTATCCGGTTGCAGACCTTTTTATCTGTCCCAGCAGGAGGGTCAGGGCCGCAGGCGTCACACCCTCAATGCGCCCGGCCTGACCCAGCGTGGCGGGACGGATTCGACCAAGTTTCTCCCGGACCTCGTTGGACAACCCGCCAACGGCGCTATAATCGAAGCTGTTTGGAATCCGCGCGGCTTCATCTTTGCGAAAAGCCAGGATGTCAGCCTCTTGCCGGTCGAGATAGCCGGCGTAAAGGGCTTCGATCTCCAATTGCTCCGCCACATGCGCGGAAAAACGGGCAAAATCTGGCCAGATGCCGATCAGATCCATCATGCTGACCGATGGATAGGAAAGAAGCTCAAAAGCTGACCGGCGGCGGCCGTCTTGGTTAATCGCCAAACCCTCTTTTTGGGCTTGGGTTGGGGTGAGATTGCGAGACGCGAATGCCGCGCGGGCTTGGTCCAATTCATTTTTTTTCGCCGTAAATCGCGCCATACGTTCCCGCTCCAGGAGGCCCAGCTCCATGGCCCGGGGCGTCAGGCGCAAATCCGCGTTATCAGCCCGCAAAGTCAGTCTGTACTCGGCGCGCGAGGTAAACATGCGGTAGGGCTCACTGATGCCTTTCGTGATGAGGTCATCGACCATCACCCCCATATACGCCTGGTCCCGGGTCAGCACAAAGGGGGTGGACGCGCCCGTTTCGCCGCGGCCCGCCGCCAAAGCGGCGTTCACGCCAGCCCAAAGCCCCTGGGCCGCCGCCTCTTCATAGCCAGTTGTTCCATTTATCTGACCCGCCAAATAAAGACCGGGAAGCTTTTTGGTCTCCAGAGCGGAGGTCAGCTCCCTTGGGTCGACGTGATCATATTCGATGGCATAGCCATATTGTTTGACTACAACGCGCTCAAGCCCGGATATCGTCCGCAAAAACGCATCCTGCACGGCGGCAGGCAAAGAGGTCGAAAGTCCATTGGGGTAAACCGTGTCAACGTCCAGCCCTTCCGGCTCAAGAAAGATCTGGTGTTGCGTTTTATCCGCAAATCGCGTGATCTTATCTTCAATAGAGGGGCAATAACGGGGTCCTACGCCCTGAATTTGACCCGTATAGACAGGGGCTAGATTAAGGTTATCCCTGATAACCTCATGGGTGGCCTCTCTGGTATAAGCCAGATGACAGGGTATTTGCCGCTGGACAATCTGGTCTGTCATAAAGGAGAAGGGGGTGGGGACGTCATCTCCGGGCTGAACTTCCAACCCGGACCAATCAATGGTCTGGCCATCAAGGCGCGCGGGCGTCCCGGTTTTCAGGCGGCCAAGTGAAAATTGAAGGCGCTGAAGCGTGCGCGCTAATCCCACAGCCGGCGCTTCCCCTATGCGGCCGGCGGGAATACGCTCCGCGCCCCGGTGGATTTCACCGCGCAGAAAAGTCCCCGTGGTCAACACCACCGCGGGACTGCCGTAAATTGCGCCCTCTGACGTCACAATGCCGGAAACACGGCCCTTAGTGATGACCAGATCTTCAACGGCGGCGGAAAGAAGGTCCAACCCATCGATCTCTAACAGGGCATTCTGCATCGCGCGGCGATAAAGTTTACGATCCGCTTGAGCCCGCGGACCCCGTACAGCCGGTCCCTTTCGGTGATTCAACAATCTGAATTGAATGCCCGCCTGGTCGGCAATTTGGCCCATAAGGCCGCCAAGTGCATCAATTTCGCGCACTAAATGGCCCTTCCCTAATCCCCCAATGGCCGGATTACAGGACATTTCCCCAATGGTCTCAAGATTATGGGTTACCAAAAGAGTGCGCGCGCCCAGACGCGCCGCCGCGCTCGCAGCCTCGCACCCCGCATGGCCCCCCCCGATGATCACTACATCATAGTGTTTTGTTCGCATTCTCATCACGAAAAATTTCTCAAAACCGGCTTTGCATATTCTTGCCCCTCAATACGCGATAAAGCCTCATGCCGCCATCCAAAAGTCGCTGGGTGTTAAAGTCCATTGTTGAGCTTTAGCTCCAAACTCCCCCCGGTTTCGCGAGATGGTTTCGGCTCCGGTCGCAAATGTTTCACGTGAAACATTTGCCCGACGCGTCATTTACCTATGCAAAATTCGGAAAAAATCAGGCCTAACACCTCTTCGACATCAACACGGCCAACAATCCGGCCCAATGACCGCAGAGCAATGCGAATATCCTCAGCCCGTAAGCCCACGTCATCTGTTTTTCCTTTCAAAAATCGATCAAGAGCGGCGCGCGAAGCTTCAACGGCATGGCGGTGTCGCGCGCGGGTCAGGGCAACCCCGACATCTGAACCACACAAGTCCTGAACGCGCTCGGTCAGAAGAGACAAAAATTTCTCCATCCCGTCACCCGTTTTTACAGAGAGCAAGAGCGTATCGGATGGAGAGGGAGCACAATCTCCCGGACAATTAGACAACAGATCGCTCTTATTCATAACCCTCAGATCCGTATCCCGGATTTCCAAAGCAAAGGCGGTTGCCAATTTTTCTGCGCCTTCATTTTCAGGAGAGTCCAGATAGATTCTGATATCGGCCTGCTCGGCGCGTTTGATCGCGCGCCGTACGCCTTCTAGTTCAATATCGCCTTTCGCGCGCCTCAAACCCGCCGTATCTGCGATATTTACTGCTATTCCCGTTAAATCAAGATGGACTTCGATAATATCGCGAGTCGTCCCGGACTGATCTGAAACGATGGCGACGTCGCGCTGGGCTAAACTATTGAGAAGGCTTGATTTTCCGACATTGGGAGGACCGAGTATGACCACGGACACGCCGTCGCGCAACCGTTCCCCTCGGTGACGGTCGGACAGATGCGCCACCATCTCGGACTGGAGCGTCTCAATGATTTCCATAACCCGTAAAGACAGACCATCGGGCAGCTCCTCATCAGCAAAATCGATTTCCGCTTCCAGCTGAGCAAGAGCGGAGACCAATTGACCGCGCCAAGATTCATAAATTTCGCTGAGTGCGCCGCCCATCTGGTTCAACGCCAAGACCCGCTGACTTTCAGTTTGCGCCGCCAGGAGATCGGCCAGCCCTTCAACTTCCGTTAAATCCAGTTTACCGAAGTCAAATGCGCGCCTGGTAAACTCTCCCGGCTCTGCTGGGCGCAGCCCCAATTTCAAGAGCGCCTTGAAAACAGCCTGAATCACAGCAAAGCTTCCATGAAGATGCAATTCACCGACATCTTCTCCCGTGAAGCTTTTGGGGGCTGGGAAAAACAAGACGAGGCCGCGGTCTAAGAGGGTGGGGTCCTTGTCGCCTGACCAGAAAGACCGGAGAGCCGCGACACGTGGTTGGGCAAGAGGACCCGATAATATCTCTAGGGTGTTCCGGACATCCGGACCTGACAGACGAATAACCGCAACGCCGGAACGTCCCTTGCCGCTCGCTTGCGCAAAAATGGTATCATTTGGATGTTTCACGTGAAACAATCGCCCGCTGCATGATTTACGTAAAGGGAAGCAAAAGCCGGAGACTTACTTATTTTCAGTCTTAGGCGTTTGCCCCGCCATGGCCCACATCGCCTTTTGCGCCTGCTCTATCATTTGCGTATTCAGGGGCGTCCACATTTCAGCAATTTTAGCCGGGTCCATATTCGGCGCCGCGGCGGCTACAGATTCAGATAAATGTTTGACCATTTCTTCGTTTAAGGGAGCAATATCCGGCAAGCCGATAAACTGGCGCGCTTCTTCCGGCGTGCAATCAACTTCAATGGTCACTTTCATAGGTGTTCTCCCTGACAAAGCGGTGATAAAATGATGCGCGAATACTTTATAAGCTAGCAGCAGGCATTAAATCATATTTGGTCCCGCCGCCCCAAATTACGCACAATCCTTATGACATGTAAAACAAGAAGGCAGTGGTAATAATGAAAACAACGCGCGCGATCCAATTTTCCAGGCCAGGTGGTCCAGTCGTGCTTGACTGGACAGAGATTGAACTAAAAGACCCCGCCCCACATGAAGTACAGATCAGTCACACCGCAATCGGTTTGAATTATATTGATACATATCACAGGTCAGGCGCCTATCCTGTGACTCTGCCAAGCGGGATCGGATTGGAGGCCGCTGGGCATATCAGGCAGGTTGGCTCACATGTTAAAGGTTTTCAGATCGGAGATCGCGTCGCATATCTCTCGCCTGCGCTTGGAGCATATTCAGAAATAGCCAATATTCCGGAAGGCGCCCTAGTCCCACTTCCTGATGACGTGCCGGACTCAGATGCGGCGGCCATACTTTTAAAAGGTTTAACCGCACACTTTCTTATTCATGAAACATTTTCCCTGGACGCGACTCATACGGTTCTCATTCATGCAGCAGCCGGCGGCGTGGGACAGCTTCTTTGCCAATGGGCTAAACATCTCGGCGCTCAAGTTTTCGGGACTGTGGGCTCTCCAGAAAAAGCCCGCATAGCCAAAGCGCTCGGCTGCGATCATGTAATTTTATATAATGAGAAAGAATTTGATAATGAGATCAAACGATTAACAGCAAACCACGGCGTCGACGTCGTTTACGATTCCATCGGTGCAACAACATTTATGAAGTCACTTGATTGTCTCAAAACACGGGGGTTAATGGTGAGTTTTGGAAATGCTTCAGGCCCTCCACCGAAATTTGATATTGGCCTTCTGGCCGCAAAAGGATCCCTCTTTGTCACCCGGCCGACTGTTTTTTCCTATATTTCAACGCCCCAATCTCTACGGGAATCCGCCGCCAATCTTTTTAATTTTATCCGCGAAGAAGATGTCAGCATCGATATAGGTCAAACATATGCTTTGAAAGACGCAGCCCAAGCGCACGAAGATCTGGAAGCGCGTAAAACCACTGGATCAACACTTCTTATCCCATAAATACTCCCTAATATACTCGTCAGGTGTTCATGGATTCGAAAAATTCATCATTGGTTTTTGTCTGTCGAAGCTTTCCGATCAGAAATTCCATACCGTCAACGATACCCATTGGTTGAAGGATACGCCGCAAAACAAACATTTTTTTCAACGTCTCTTTATCAACCAAAAGCTCTTCTTTGCGCGTTCCAGATTTAATGATGTCTATGGCCGGAAAAACCCGCTTATCAGATAGTTTTCGATCAAGAATGATCTCGGAATTGCCTGTACCCTTGAATTCTTCAAAAATAACCTCATCCATACGGCTGCCCGTATCTATCAGCGCCGTGGCAATAATGGTGAGGGAGCCGCCTTCTTCAATATTTCGCGCCGCGCCAAAGAAACGCTTCGGGCGTTGCAACGCATTTGCATCCACTCCCCCCGTTAGTACTTTTCCTGATGAAGGAACGACGGTGTTATAGGCCCGGCCCAGACGCGTGATGGAATCCAGTAAAATCACCACATCCCTCCCATGTTCAACCAGGCGCTTCGCCTTTTCAATCACCATTTCAGCCACCTGAACATGCCGAACGGCTGGTTCGTCGAACGTGGAACTCACCACTTCTCCGTTAACCGAGCGCTGCATATCCGTCACTTCTTCCGGTCTCTCATCGATCAACAGAACGATGAGATAACATTCCGGCTGATTGAGGGTTATTGAATGAGCAATATTCTGTAAAATAACCGTTTTACCCGTGCGCGGAGGCGCCACAATCAACCCGCGCTGGCCCTTACCCAAAGGCGCCACAATATCGATCACGCGCGACGTGCGATCTTTAGTAGCGGAATCATCCAACTCCATTTTAAGCCGATCATCAGGATAAAGCGGCGTCAAATTATCAAAATGAACCTTATGGCGCGTTTTTTCCGGTTCTTCAAAATTAATCGCTACGACTTTTAAAAGAGCAAAGTAGCGCTCTCCCTCCTTGGGGCTGCGAATCTGCCCCTCCACCGTATCGCCCGTTCGCAATGAAAACCGGCGAATTTGACTCGGACTCACATAAATATCATCTGGTCCCGGCAAATAATTCGCTTCAGGAGAGCGCAAGAACCCAAAACCATCCTGGAGGACCTCTAAGACGCCGCCGGCGGTTATATCAACTTCCTGTTCCGCCAGACATTTCAGGATTGCAAACATCATATCCTGCTTGCGCATGACGCTGGCGTTTTCAACTTCAAGTTCTTCGGCAAACTCAAGCAGTTCTGTGGGTGACTTTGCTTTGAGGTCCTGCAATTTAATCTCTTGCAGCGTCATAATATCTCCTGTGGCTCTTCGATTG
>JAJFIM010000345.1 GCA_021774995.1 Alphaproteobacteria bacterium
TGAATTGATCCCAAGTTCGCAATTCTCGCTGCAGTCTAATCGGTTTTACAATGCGGCTGCGGAAAGCGCGCTTCGGGCCTTGCAACGTTGCCAGCCGTTCATCCTGCCAACAGGCAAATGTGATGTTTGGAAAGAGACGGAAATGACCTTCGATCCGGGGCAAATGCTGGGGCGGTGAAGGCGGTGTGAGCAGACATATTCCTGACAAACTTGTGCGGTTGATAAGGGTCTTGCCGGTGTGAACGGGCGATCAGGGTTTCAAAGGGGGCGGAGAGAATTTATGTTTCAATTTCAGCGTATAAAACAAGGGCGGACGGGAGTCGCGATGTTCAGAATGTTTGGGATCTTGATGGCCGCCCTTATCGGCATCGCCTCCGCCAACCCGGCCCACGCCGTGCTCAAAATCAATATTACGCAAGGCAATGTCGATCCCATGCCGGTGGCCATCGTTGATTTTGTCGGCGGGACCACGCAAGAATCTGAAATCGGGGCCAATATTGCTTCCGTTATTGGGGCCAATCTGGGCCGCTCTGGGCTTTTTCGGCCCCTCGACAAGCGCTCTTTTATAGAACGCACGATCCAGCCCAACGCTGCGCCGCGTTTTGGCGACTGGCGGATTATCAGTGCTTCGGCTCTTATCACGGGCCAGACGACCTTTGAGAGTGATGGTAAGCTCAAAGTAGAGTTCCGGCTGTGGGATGTGTTCGCTGAACAGCAAATGGTCGGCTTGCAGTTTTTCACCACACCCGAAAATTGGCGCCGGGTCGCGCATCTCGTGTCTGACGCCATATATCAGCGTTTGACCGGGGAAAGTGGCTATTTTGACACGCGCATCGTTTATATTGCGGAGAGCGGCTCCAAGGGTAGAAGGGTCAAGCGTCTGGCTATCATGGATCAGGATGGCGCCAATCCGTCCTTTCTCACTGATGGCCGGGATCTGGTCCTGACCCCGCGTTTCAGCCCGACCAATCAGGAAATCACCTATCTTTCCTATTTTACCGGAATTCCGCGGGTTTATCTGTTCAATATCGAATCGGGCAAACAGGAGGTTGTGGGGGATTTTCCGGGCATGACCTTCGCCCCGCGATTCTCTCCTGACGGGTCGTCAATCATCATGAGTCTGGCCCGGGGCGGCAATTCCGACATCTATACGATGGATTTGCGGACCCGCCAGGTGGAACGGTTAACATCCGTCTCCGCCATTGACACCTCGCCCTCCTTCTCGCCGGATGGTCAGCGGATCACCTTTAATTCGGATCGCGGCGGCACGTCGCAGATCTACGTTATGGACGCCAGCGGTGGCGGAATTCAGCGCATTACCTTCGGAAAAGGCCGCTACGCCACCCCCGTCTGGTCTCCGCGGGGCGATCTCATCGCCTTCACCCGGCAGTATCAAGGGCGCTTTTTCATTGGGGTAATTCGGCCGGACGGCAGCGGGGAGCGGATTTTGACCGAGGGCTACCACGCCGAAGGCCCCTCCTGGTCCCCCAATGGCCGGGTTGTTCTTTTTTTCCGTGAAACGCCTTCCGTGGACGATACCGGACGGGGTTTTACCACGACTTTGTGGTCGGTTGATCTCACAGGGTACAATGAAAGACGGGTCGCCACTCCGGGCGATGGGTCAGATCCTGCATGGTCACCCTTGATCCGGTGAGGCTTGGCGGGTAAGGTTAGCATTGGCTCGCGCTGGGACGGCGGATATACACCGTTTCAAAACCTTTGGGGGGCGGGTGACTATTCATTTTAACCAAAGTTCCTCCTTGTCGAGGATCCGAACATTTAATGGAGTATAACGCGATGAGCCACAGTGATTTCAGTTGGAAGCTCGCGGGGTTAGGGGTGATCATGTTGGCATTGTCCGCCTGCGCCTCGTCCACAGCCTCAACCACGGGCCCGACCGGCCCAGTACCAGGTTCTGTTGAAGATTTGGTGGTGAATGTAGGGGACAGAGTCTTTTTTGACTTCGACCAATACAATCTCAAACCTTCGTCACAAGCGACGTTAGAGCGTCAAGCTGCTTGGCTGGCGACTTATTCCGGCGTTACATTGACCGTAGAAGGCCATGCTGACGAACGCGGTACGCGGGAGTACAACCTTGCGCTCGGCGCCCGGCGCGCCAATGCCGTCAAGGATTATCTGGTAAGCCTTGGCGTTGATCCTTCGCGCGTGACCACGATTTCATATGGTAAGGAACGTCCGGCTGAATTGGGTTCCAATGAAGCCGCATGGGCCGCCAATCGGCGCGGTGTTTCCGTCGTCACAAGCGGCGCCGTTCCCTCTTCATAAGAAGAGGCCAGCCGCGCTTGTTTGTTGATGGGCGTGAGCGTAACGGATGTCAAATAAAAGAGATTGTTTAAGGGCGCTTTTTCCTTCGTGAAAAAGCGCCCTTAAGCTTTTGGTAACTTTAGTTAAGCGGCGCAGAGTTTTGCAGGTGTGGGAGATTCATGAAAATTGAACCACATACGCATGGTTCGCCTCAATTTTGACCAACTTATGCCTATGGTTGGCCGGTTAGAGGGGCCAAGAGCGCCGCGTAGTAACATTGAAGAGCGACTGACGTAATGAGAAACATGACATGGCGCCGGGCGTGGCGCACAGCGGGGCAAAGCGCGGCAATATCACTTGTGGTTTTGAGCCTGGGTGCGGCGCCCGGGTTTTCGCAAACGCGCGATGTGCAATCCTTGGGCGAAAAGCTGGATCGATTGGAACGCGATCTTCAGGACGTACAAAGACAAGTTTATTCCCGCTATTCCACTCAAAATCAGGCTGGCGACGCTCCATCGGCAACGCAGCCCGCGCCAGCGACGGGCGCAAGTCCTGATGCGTCTCCAAGTCTTCCCGCCGGACCCATGGCGATGCGGGTTGACGAACTGGATCAGGGGATGCGCGCTTTGACGGGCGATGTTGAACGCCTGAATTTTCGGGTGGATCAGATCGCGAGCCAGATCAGCGCCCTGTCCGGCGATATAGATTTTCGTCTGCGGCGTTTGGAGCAAAATACCGGGCTGGCTGTTGGCGCATTGCCAACGGCGCCGCAAGGTCCGCGCTCAGGTCTGCCTGATGTTTCGACCATCCCCAAATCGGACGACGTGACATTGGGGGACCAAAGCTTCAACACCACAGTGCGCACGGCGGGCCAGCCGCAAATGCTGGGCACTCTGCCCGTCGGACAATTGCCGGGAACCGCGGCTGAGCAATATGAAGCGGCGAAACAAATGCTGATCGACGGAAACTTCGCAGGAGCGGAAACTGCTTTTGCCCGCTTTGTGCAAGATCATGGCGATGATGAGTTGGCGGGCGAAGCGCAATATTGGCTGGGTGAAGCCTTTTATGTGCGCGGGGCTTATCAGGAATCGGGCCGGGTTTTTGCCGAAGGTCTGGCAAAATATCCAAACGGCTCCAGAGGTCCCGATACATTGCTGAAATTGGGCATGTCACTCGCCGCCCTCAATGAAAAAGAAGCGGCGTGTACGACATTCAATGAGCTGGATCGACGCTTTCCCGATTCCTCTCAGACAGTGGTGCAGCGGGTCAAGGTCGAAAAGTCCAAGATCAAGTGCCGTTGAACCTTCGCCTCATGGCAAAGCGGGTGTAAATGGATGAAATGGATTACACTCCAAATGAAGTCCGCAAGCTGAGCGCTTCTGAGTTTGACGCGCTGATGGAAAATGCGGCGCCCGATTTTCCATGGGCGCTTGGCGTTTCGGGCGGCTCAGACAGTATGGCGCTCATGGCGCTCAGTGCGGACTGGGCAAAGCGTTACGGCAAACCCTTGCCGTTTGTTCTGACCGTGGAACATGGGCTGCGCGATGGTTCCGTGAACGAAGCGCGGCAGGTCGGCCGGTGGGCCGCTTCATATGGATTATCGCATGATGTTCTGCCATGGCGCGGACCCAAGCCGACTGCAAGCGTGCAGGCGGCGGCGCGCCAGGCGCGTTATCTACTCATGGCGCGCTGGTGCGCGGCGCATAATGTGCGCACTCTTCTTACTGCTCACACGCAAGACGATCAGGCCGAGACTTTGCTCTTGCGTCTTGGCCGGGGGAGCGGCGTTGACGGTCTGTCCGCCATGGCGCTGCGTGGGCGCGTGCCGCTGAGCGATCCGCAATTTAAAAACATTGCTCTCTTGCGGCCTTTGCTGGGCGTGCGCCGGGAGCGTTTGCGCGCCGCGCTGCGGGATATAGACCAGCCCTGGGTAGATGATCCGAGCAATGACGATGATCGCTACGCCCGCGTGCGCATTCGAAAAGCAATGACGCTGCTGACGGCGGAGGGCGTGGAAACCGGCCGCTTGGCTGAGACCGCGCGGCGTATGGCGCGCGCCCGCCGGGCATTGGAGAGTGCGGCGGATACGCTGCGCGCTGAGGTTGCGGCCTTTAGCAATGCGGGCTTTGTGCGTTTGGACGGTCATGGGTTAGCGGCGGCGCCTGAGGAATTGGGGTTGCGCGTCCTGGCGCATGTGCTCAAGGCGGTTTCCGGATCGGATTATCCGCCGCGCCTGACGGCTCTTGAGAGACTCTATGAGGGCTTGATCCAGAATCTCCAGGGCGGCGCACAGCTAGGACGTGGGCGCACTTTGGCGGGGTGCCGAATCGTTCCGGATGTAGGCGTAAAAAGACAAAAAGGCGCTTTTTTAATTGTTCGCGAAATGCGCGCTTTATCGGCGCGGATGCGTTCAGACCTGCAAAACCGCGGAAAAGGGCGTAATTTGCAGGATATGGGGTGGGGCACGCCGTTGCTCTGGGATAACCGTTTTGCCCTTGAGATTACCCCTGCCGCTAACCTATTGCCGGAGCATGTGAAAATGGAGATTCTTCCCCTGGGACAAGAAGGCTGGCGTCAGGTGCGCCGGGATTTAGAGGCCCAACAACTGGGGTTTGGACCGGGAGAGGGCGTGCCGGCGCTCGTATTGCCGACTTTACCGGCTTTATGGATGGAGGATCAGGTCGCCGCCGCACCGCATTTTAACCATATCAGACGCGATCTTTTTCCGCCTCGCGCAGCCCCTATCTCGGTGGAGGCGGTTTTTATCAGGGGATAGTCTAGGTTGCTTTATTAACCAGAATTCGGGTACAGCCATACTATTAAGTGAAGGCAAGAAATATATTTTTGGCCATATTTATGTGGTAAACGGCTAAGGATTACCTATCTTCAAAGGGTTCGGCATTGAATATGCAAACATCGCGCTGGTATTTAAAAAAAACAATGCGGATGTCGGAAGATGATTAAAATTTTTGCTTTTGAAATCTCAAAACCGGGAAAAGTGAGCTCCATATGAATCTTCGTAATCTCGCATTATGGGTGATCATCCTTTTGCTGCTGGCCATGATGTTTCAGCTTTTTCAAAGCCCGGCTCAGCGCGTCGCCGCGCGTGACATCACTTTTACCGAATTTATGAAAGAAGTGGATCAAGGCAATATCAGCGAGGTGACCATCCAGGGGCAAGATGTCTCGGGGAGCTTTAGAAACGGTGGTCAATTCGCAACGCTCACCCCGCCTAATGATAGCACTGTGGTGCAAAAACTCTATGACAGCGGCGTTGATATCAAGGTCGAGTCCGATAATGAAGACGTTCCCACATTGCTCAGCGTGTTGGTGTCATGGTTCCCGATGTTATTGCTCATTGGCGTTTGGGTGTTTTTCATGCGCCAGATGCAATCGGGCGGCGGCAAGGCCATGGGCTTTGGCAAATCCAAAGCCAAACTTCTGACGGAGCGCCAGGGGCGCGTCACCTTTGAAGACGTGGCGGGAATTGATGAAGCCAAGGAAGAATT
>JAJFIM010000346.1 GCA_021774995.1 Alphaproteobacteria bacterium
TCATCCGGGAAGCCGATGGACTGGCGATCTCATCGCGCAATCAATACCTCTCTGTGAATGAGCGCGCCATCGCATCAAAGCTAAATATGATCCTGGCTGACGTCAGTGCGCGCATCGCCTCAGGCGAAGCGATTCCAGTGAGTCTTGAGAAGGGACGCGCGGCGATTCTCAAAGCAGGTTTTGACAAAGTGGATTATCTGGAATTGAGAAACAGCGAAACGCTCGCCCCCATGACGGCGCTTGACGCCCCGGCGCACCTTCTGGCCGCCGCATGGGTCGGCAATACACGGCTGATCGATAACCGGCGCCTCACAGCATTTGCGACGTCACCCAGCTTGACCGGGTGATTCCAGGTATTACAGGGTGACAGGGAAGACGTCGGTGAGCCCAAAAACCCATCACCGGATTTCAACCGGAAAGCTCTCTAAAAGACCGCTGGGGCCGCGCCGCGTTAGTCCCTGAACTTCACTAAAACCCGCAGTGCCTCCTTTGAGTTTTGTTGACACGAGCACGAGCATGTCTTCGTAGCCGTCGCCATTGAAATCCGCACGCGCCAATTCGCTGATTGAGATATCACTCGTTTTGGTGCTCAAGCTAAGATGTCCAGGCATCGCTTGCTTGATCACGCACTCTCCCGCCGCCACCAGATCTGCAACGCTTCTACCTTTAACCATGCGGCCCGGCGGCGCTTCGGCAATAGAATACCTTGTTTCATTTAACTCCGGCAAAAGACCTGACGGCAGCAGATCCAAATCAGTGAGACCCTTCTTACCATCGACAAATGAAGATCTGGAAGTGCGCGCCCGCGCCAATGCGGTGAGCAGCCCGCACCGGGCGGAAAAAACACTCTCCCGATCCATATCTCTTTGCGAAAGAGAATACCAACCTTGTTTGACTTTTTTAACATAGTCAGCGCACGTCTCAATAGGAGTTTTGCTCGTTATGCTGTTGGGCGGCGTCATTTTTAACGGAACGGGGCTCCCGGTTCTTTGCAACACCGGTGCGTTCAACATGGAGCGAATATTTGACCCGTTCAAACACGATCCAGCGGACACATTGAGCAATGTGATATTCGCGGAAAAACAGATTTCATTGGGCTCGCCCGCATCCAGTTGTTTATTGAGAAGAAAAACGCCGAGCCCCAACACCCCCACGCCGATCATGGCCAATCGCAAATGAAAAGAGCTCATAATGTCCCCCTCTTTGATATTCAGCAATGAGCGTATCTGTCAAATCAATCCCAATTCCATCAGTTCGGCGCGCATCTCTTCCGGCATGCCGTCTAGCCCGGCCCCAACACCTGCGTCCAAATCGCGCGGCGCGTCCGCCGCCGCTAAATAGCGCCATCCCTGAAACGGCCGCCGCGGCGCCGGAGAGCACAAGATAAGCTCCGGGTCCAACACGATGCCGCAACGCCTGACGCCATCGCCGCCGGTGACGGCGCGCAAATCAACAATCGATTGCCGGACCTGCACAAACCCTTTGATCACCCAATAGAGAGATCCGCCATCCAAAACCTCTTCACGGCGGCGCGGCGTCATGCGGGTGACATGCACGTTTTCCGGGCGCGCGCCCCGCGCCTCCATATCAGCGCGCCGCGCACTCTGCCACGCCATCAAATCACTGACTTCCTGCACGCCAACGCAAAGTTTGATGATGTGAACCGTCATGAAATTGCTAAATTGACCACTTAGCTTTTCGTTTGTTCAAAAATGCGTCAAGTCCCTCGATTGCTTCCGGCGTGGCGCGTTGATCGGCAATGCGCCGGGCCGTCTCCTCCATCAATGCATGATCAATGGCGCAGCCCGCAACAGCGGCAATGAGATCTTTAGCTCCGGCAATAGCGGCCGGGCCATTTTCAAGAATCTTTTGCACCAAATATTCACTTTGCTCCGCCAGTTCATTTTTGTCGTTCACGACATGATGCACAAGGCCCATTTGCAACGCCTGTCCCGCATCGAAGGTTTCCCCGGTAAGAAAATAGCGCCGCGCCGCGCGCTCACCGATTGCCTTGAGTACATAAGGCGAGATTGTAGACGGGGTTAGCCCCAGGCTGACTTCTGAAAAAGCAAAAGTCGCCGCGCGGCACGCCACCGCCATATCGCAGGCTGCAATCATGCCAACGCCGCCGCCGCGCGCCGCGCCATCGACCAGAGCGATGGTGGGCTGCGGCAATGTATAAAGTTGATGCAGCATATGCGCCAAAGCGCGCGCATCAACCAAATTGTCTTGATAGGTGTAATCGGCCGCGGCCCGCATCCACTTGATGTCTGCTCCAGCTGAAAAACTCTTGCCCGCCCCCTCGATCAACACAGCCCGCACGCCATCGGCTTTACTCAGATCCAGAAAAATAGCGCTGAGCTGTTCGATCACTTCCGCATTGAGCGCATTGTGAACCTCGGGCCGGTTGAGGGTCACCACCGCTATTCCGGCCCTGGTAAGATCAAGCATCACCATCTTGTCAGACATTTTCATCTCCTGCTTGCCTTGGATCTTTTATGCGAAGGACCCACGCCTCTTCGCGATACTTTTAGAACACTGATACCAGAAAAACGTAACGGGCAACCCCCGAATCTCTTCTTGGATCTTACAGGCGTCGATCTGGCTATAGTTCTTTTTCCAGGACCGCCGCCCGCTACATCAACACACCTCAGATAATGGAGTTCTTTGACAGTCACCTAGGTTAACCATATTTAGCAATACATTTCAATAGATTACAGATGTTTCTTTAGATTGTAGTTGGTCAAAACAACGCGACTCATGCTTTGACGCCAACCTCCTGGCGTATTAACTTACGAAAATGAGCGTGGGCGAGATTTCAGGGACAATGATGGGCAATGGATAGTTGGATCAGATCATTTTTTGCCGGTCTGTTCCTGGCCGCCTTGGCGATTGGGGCGCTCATGGCGTTCCATACTTTCAGCCCCTATTTCGAACCTTTGTTGCGCGAGTACACCGGCATGAGCGACACATCGCTCATTGGGGTGATCCTGCTGACGTTTCTGGTTGGTTTTTCTTTGGCCCACCGCCGGGAACCCGAACAGATTGAAAGCGCCGCTTTTATGCGCCGCGGCATTTTCTCAACCCCCAATAAGCGGGTCGCGCCGTCGATCAATCAAGACGACGTTGAACAGATTGATTTGGTTCAGGAAGCCTATATTGCCTATCTTCAGGATCGCATCTCCAATCTGAATGAAGAGCAGCCTATTATTCTGAAAATAAAACTTCATCCGCCGTCGAAAGTTGATTTTCATTTCCTCGGCCGCACTTTACCCCTGCAACGCGACGTCATGCTTTATTATTTAGAAAACCTAAAGCGCTTTCCGAATTTTAAATATGTTGTTTTTGTCGACTGGTTCAATCGATTTTTATTTTTCACAAACGCCAATGATTTTCGCAAAGAAATTGAGCCTATCAGCGGCACTCATATCATCGATCTGTTGAATGGCAACCGGGTGAGAGAGCTGAGCGATCTGCCTTTGTTTAACGCCAATTTCGTTCTCAATCACTATTCCAATTTAAAAACGCTCAAACTCATGGCCCGCGAAGAAGTCAGCGACATCATGGTGGTCGCGCACACATGGGGCCGCCGGGTGATCGGCGTCGTCGAATTAAATAAATTGCTGGGTCATTTGCTGGCGCCGAAGAAAGCCAAAGGGCGGCATCGGTTTCCTCATCAGGGACCGGACCAAAAAGGCGGCGGTCTCGATAATGATTTGATTGATGACTTATCCCCTCATGGGTCCCCTTTGGATGACGGCGAAGACGACATTGCCGCGCCGCGCGCG
This sequence comes from Alphaproteobacteria bacterium, assembly GCA_021774995.1. Taxonomy (GTDB): domain Bacteria; phylum Pseudomonadota; class Alphaproteobacteria; order SMXP01; family SMXP01; genus JAJFIM01. Next base: position 3,789 of record JAJFIM010000346.1, read on the forward strand.
CTGAAGAGACCCGATGAGCGCCAAGAGCCGACTTTCACGGACCCGGCGCATAGCAAAGATGATCCAGAAACGCTCCACTGAGCGGGATAAGTCGCCGCCGAGGCACTTAACCCAGCGCCAGAGCTCCCAGGGATAAAAATACGGCAAATCCAATCAGATCCGTCACCGTGGTGACAAACACCGGAGAGGCCAGAGCCGGGTCGGAGCCAAAGCGCTGAATTCCCAAGGGCACCAAAATGCCCGCCGCACCGGCGCACAACAGATTGATCAGCATCGCCCCCGCCAGCACCGCGCCGATGATCGCGCTTTGAAACCACAGACCCCCGATCAGCCCCATCACCAGGGCAAACAGAATGCCGTTGAGCCCGCCCACAAGAACTTCGCGCACAATGATCCGCATGGCGTTGGAAGGCGTGAGATCGCGCATGGCCATGGCGCGTATCGCCACCGTCAGAGTTTGCGTTCCAGCATTGCCCCCCATCGAGGCGACGATGGGCATGAGAATGGCCAGCGCCACAAAGCGCTCCAGCGTAGCGTCGAAAAACGCAATCACGATTGACGCAAGAATGGCCGTCGCCAGGTTAATCAACAGCCAGGAAAAGCGGCGTTTCGTTGTGGTGAGAACGCCATCCGACAATCCTTCATCCTTCACGCCGCCTAAAGCCAGCATATCTTCTGTGTCTTCTTCTTTAATTACGTCAACGATGTCATCAATCGTGACCATACCGACAAGGCGCTGATCCTCATTCACCACGGCGGCCGAGAGCAAGTGATACTGGTTGAATAAATAAGCCAATTGCTCTTGATCAAGCGCGGCGCGGATCAGGTGAATCTCAGTGTCCATGAGTTCAGAAATGGGAACCATGCGCTGGGCCTGCATCAGCCGGCTGATTGGGATAGAACCGATGGGATGAAAGCTTTCATCCACAACATAAATTTCAAAGAATTGATCCGGCAGGCCTTCGGTTTCGCGCATGTGGTCGATGACCTGGCCCACCGTCCAGAAAGGCGGAACCGTCATCACCTCGCGCTGCATCAAGCGACCCGCGCTCTCCTCGCCATAGCTCAGCGCCTGCTCAACCGCCGCCCTGTCAATCTGCGGCACTTGTTCCAGAACGGATTTGCGTTCTTCATGCGGCATGTCCTCCACAAGATGAACGGCGTCGTCGCTCTCCATCGCCTGAACAGCCGCGGCGATGACGCTGTGCTCCAATTGCTTTAGAACGTCATCGCGAACATCGGCGTCCAGTTCGGTCAACACATCTGGATCAAGAGTGTTGCCTAAAAGCCGTATCAGTTGACGCCGCTCGGAGCCGCTCACCAAGCCCAGCAGGTCGGCAAGATCGGCGGCGTGCAGCGGCAAGAGAAGACGCCGCGCTTTTTCGCCGTCACCCTGCTCAAGCGCATCAATGACGCTGCGCACGAATGATGGATTCAGCGCATAATCTTCATCCAACACAGGATGATCTACACCGGCTTCGCTTGGCTGCAGAGAGGGCGTGGAGGAGTCGGCGCTCAAGCTTTCCCGATCGTCGCTCATGTCTGGCGCCTCCTAGACTTAACGAAAATCCGGTACTATATGCCACCACCCTCATTCATAATAACAAGAGGAGGCAAAAGATATGGTGCGGTCGAGAAGACTCGAACTTCCACGGGTTTTACCCCACAGCGACCTCAACGCTGCGCGTCTACCAATTCCGCCACGACCGCACGTCTTTTGAGCAAGACGCTCGCGATGTAGCAAATTCACGCCTGCTTGTGAAGCCTGTGGAGCCGACTTTTCAGCCATAGCCGGGATTTAGCGGAAAAACTTTAGCCAAAATAGCCGTTCACGGTATCCGTAATGGAGATGGCGATCACATCCCCTTGCAGAATGATTTCGCCGCGCGCGATCGGTTCATTATTGGCTAAAATCCAAACATCGTCATTCTGAGTGGCGTTAAGTTCGATCACGGCGCCGCGCCCCATTTTGAGCAATTGGTGTATCGGCAAGGTGGACTTGCCAATAATCACTGAAATCTCAACTTTGACGGACTCGACGGCATTCATGATCAATTCACCGGAAAATGCAATTCTCAAGGACCACCAGACTTTCCCATGTTATGATTACCGAAGACTTAAACCTTGAAAGGACGGGCAATTTTGGTGGCGAAAGACGTAGAATGGAGCCATTCCCGTGATCTGACGCCCTATGAGGCGGCTGTGAGCTTCATGGAGCGGCGCGCCAGATCCATAGCCAATGGGGACGCGCGCGAATTGGTCTGGCTTTTGGAGCACCCTCCCCTCTACACAGCCGGCACGAGCGCGGATGAAACAGACCTAATATCGCCCAATCGCTTTCCTGTCTTTAAGACTGGCCGGGGTGGTCAATACACTTACCACGGACCTGGGCAGATCGTGGCTTATGTAATGCTCAATCTCAAAGAACGCGGGCCCGACATACGGGCTTTCGTGCGCAATCTTGAGGATTGGCTGATCAGGACTTTAGCGGCTTATGAGGTAACTGGCGAAATTCGCCCCGACCGGGTTGGCGTCTGGGTTCGCGGGGAAGGCGCCGGGCGCGAAGACAAAATTGCCGCCATCGGCGTCCGCCTTGCAAAATGGGTCTCCTATCATGGCGTCAGTCTCAATGTATCTCCGGATCTGGAACATTTTTCAGGCATCGTGCCGTGTGGAATTCAAGGCCACGGCGTCACCAGTCTTGCCGAATTGGGGCGACCGGCAAGTATGGAAAATGTTGCGCACGAAATGCGCCGCCAGTTCGAAACTGTTTTCGGCGCCACGGTAAACGCTGAAGCGCCGCCTCTGGCCGCACAGGCTGCTAAAGAGTGAGGGGGTCTCATTCAAATTCGATAATCACTTCGTCAACCGAAAGACTATCGCCGGGAGAAACTTTAATCAGCGAAATAATGGCGTCTCTTTCCGCCAGTAAGACATTTTCCATTTTCATGGCTTCCACCACCGCCAGTGTATCGCCGGCTTTGATGTCCTGACCTTGTTCAACATTGATCGACACGACAAGACCCGGCATGGGGCAGAGGAGGTATTTTGACATATCCGGAATAATTTTTTCCGGCATCAACGCCGACAGTTCGGCCGCTCTTTTCGTGCGCACCACGACATGCGCCTTGGCGCCGCGATAATGCAGAATCCACCCCTCCAATGCCTGATCAATCTGCACTACGAGTGGCTGGTCATTAATTTTAGCCCGCACCGCCATCTCATCCGGCGTCCATTGGCTGATGAGGGTAAGCGACCGGAAATCACCGCCATTGGAGTCATCACCCACTAAAATTTCAGCGCCAAAATCATTCATTCCGACCGTAACGGGAAATGACTGATCATCCAGTTCAACGACAAAAGGTCCGCCAACGCGCGGTTGATCCGTATAAATTTGACCATCACGCCCTTGCAAGCGTTCGCGTTGGCGCCCATGGACGAAAGCGGCAATCGCAATAAGATGATCCTTTTCAAGCGCATCAAGCGCGGCGCCTTGAAATCCATCGGGAAATTCATCCGCAATGTAATTCGTTGTCAGCGCGCCCTCCTGAAAACGCTTTTGCGCCATCACAGTGGAAAGAAAGGGGATATTGTGTTCAATTCCGTCAATCCGGAAATTATCAAGCGCTTCGCGCATGCCGTCGATCGCTTGTAGGCGCGTGGCGCTATGAACGCATAGTTTGGCGATCATCGGATCGTAAAAGAGGGAGATTTCGTCGCCTTCGCCAACGCCCGTATCATTGCGAATGGTGACGCCATCATGCGTCCCCTCCTTGGGGGGGTGGTAATAAACCAAAC
>JAJFIM010000347.1 GCA_021774995.1 Alphaproteobacteria bacterium
CCTCGGGCCCCAGCGATCCAAAAACTTCGTCCGTGGACACATGATGAAAACGAAACGCCGTTTTAGCGCCCGCGTCCAGATTTTTCCAATAAGCCAGCGCCGCTTCGAGCAGCACCTGGCTGCCCACAATATTGGTCTGAATAAACGCGCCCGGCCCGTCGATGGAGCGGTCCACATGGGATTCGGCCGCCAGATGCATCACCGCATCCGGCTTGTGTTGCGCAAACACGCGGGCCACTTCGCGGGGGTCGCAAATATCCACTTTTTCAAAATGATAGCGCGCGTGTTCCGCCGCGCCCGGAATGGCTTTCAGATTAGCGGCGTAAGTCAGCTTGTCCAGATTGATAACGGTGTGGGACGTCTGGGCCAAATATTGGCGCAGCACCGCCGACCCGATAAACCCTGCGCCGCCTGTGACCAATATCCGCATAATCCCGGTTACTCTCTCAGATCCCGTTGACCGGACGGTGGGCGCGCTTCATCGCGCAGCAGGTCCGCCGCTTTCTCCAGGTCAAGGAATTGCTGCTCTTTCACGCCAAGGCGGCGCAGACAGACTGCGCCCTCCTCCGCTTCCCTCTTCCCGAGAACCAGCATGTTCGGGACTTTGGCCACCGAGTGTTCGCGAATCTTATAGTTGATCTTTTCGTTTCGAAGATCGGTTTCCACGCGCAATCCATTGGCGCTTAATGTCTCGGCCACTTTTTTTGCATAACCATCGGCGTCTGACGTGATGGTCGCCACCACCACCTGAACAGGCGCCAGCCAGAGCGGAAATTTGCCCGCATAATGCTCAATGAGAATGCCCAAAAAGCGCTCCAGAGATCCAAGGATCGCCCGGTGCAGCATGACCGGCGTATGGCGCGCCCCGTCTTCGCCGACATAAGTGGCGCCCAGCCGCCCCGGCGTGCCGAAATCAACCTGCAACGTGCCGCATTGCCAATCGCGGCCAATGGCGTCGCGCAGGTGAAATTCAAGCTTGGGGCCGTAAAACGCGCCCTCGCCGGGACTGAGTTCATATTCCAGACCCGCCGCCTCCACGGCTGTTTTCAGCGCCGCTTCCGCCCGGTCCCACACGTCATCACTGCCCGCGCGGGTGTCGGGCCGGTCGGCAAACATGACCTTTACGTCCCTAAAGCCCAGATCCGCATACACGCTCTGCAGCAATTCGATAAAGTTCACCGTCTCGCTCGTAATCTGATGCTCTTCGCAAAAAATATGCGCGTCATCTTGAATCATGGACCGCACGCGCATCAATCCGTGCAGCGCGCCGGAAGGCTCATTGCGATGGCAACAGCCAAACTCCGCCATGCGCAAAGGCAAGTCGCGGTAGGATTTAATGCCCTGCTTGAAAATCTGTACATGGGCCGGGCAATTCATCGGCTTCAAGGCAAAAATATCGTGCTCGGTTTCCGACGTGAACATATGCTCGCGGAACTTTTCCCAATGGCCCGATTGTTCCCAAAGCTTGCGGTCAATCAGAATGGGTGTGCGCACTTCCCCATAGCCCGCCGCGCGTATGCGCGTGCGGATATAGTCTTCCAGCATGCGCCAGACAGTCCACCCCTTGTCATGCCAGAACACCATGCCTTGCGCTTCTTCCTGCATGTGAAAGAGATCCATCTCGCGGCCCAGGCGCCGGTGATCGCGCTTTTCAGCCTCCTCCAGCATATGAAGATAGGCTTTGAGATCTTTTTCATTCGTCCAGGCCGTGCCGTAGATGCGTTGAAGCATGGCGTTTTTAGAATCGCCGCGCCAATAAGCGCCAGCAAGCTTGGTCAACTTAAAGGCTTTGCCCAGCTTGCCCGTAGAGGGAAGATGCGGACCGCGGCACAGATCCAGCCAGTCGCCCTGGCGGTAGATGGAGATCGGTTCGTCCGCGGGCAGATCGCCGATGATTTCCGCTTTGTACGTTTCGCCAATTTTTTCAAAATAGCTGATCGCGTCCCCCCGGTCCCTAACCTCGCGCGTGATGGGCGCATTCCGGTCAACGATTTTTTTCATCCGCGCTTCGATCTTTTCCAGATCCGCCTCATGAAAAGGTTCATCGCGCGCAAAATCGTAGAAAAAACCGTTTTCGATCACCGGGCCGATGGTGACTTGCGTGCCGGGAAAAAGCTCCTGCACGGCCTCGGCCATGACATGCGCCGCGTCATGCCGGATAAGATCTAGGGCTTCCTCCGACTCGGCCGTAATGATTTCCACCGCGCAGTCACTCTCAATCAGTGTAGAGAGGTCTTTCAGCTCGCCATTAATTTTTAACCCAAGGGCTTTTTTCGCCAAAGATTTGGCGATGCCGGCGGCAAAATCCGCGCCGCTTTGCGGGCCTTCCAATTGCCGCGTCGATCCATCGGGCAAGGTTACGTTGATCATGGGTTGGCTTTCTTGTTTTCTTGTATTTCGTTTAGCGGCCCGGGCACCGGATCAAAGCCGTGTCCACCCCAGGGATGGCACCGCGCAATGCGTTTCAGCGCCAGTTTGCCGCCTTTCCATGAGCCGTGAAGTTGGATGGCTTCCAAGGCGTATTCAGAACAAGACGGCGCATAGCGGCAGGTCCGCCCGATAAATGCGGAAAGCGTATAGCGGTAAACAATGATCGCACCGCGCAGCACGGCGCCCAAAGGGTCAAATTTCGCCATTCTTAATTCTTCCGTTCACGACCGCACACACCCCAAATGATTATCCGTCATCCCGGACGCCGGGAGGGTGGTTTAATGGATTAATGACATAGCTTATCCCGGCGGCGTGGACAATTCCTGACCTTGCGCCGCGGCGATCTCATCGAGGGCATTGACCACCGCGTCAAAGGTCAGCATTACGGAAGCATGACGGCCCTTATAGTCCCGCACGGGCGTTAAAATCGCCAGATCCGCCCATTTTCCGGCGGGAGCCGGGCCATTTTCCTTGAGCATGGCCCGCATGGTCTTTTGCAGCGCGCGCAACTCATCCCCGCGCGACCCCACCACATGGGACGCCATGATGGAAGACGAACACTGGCCCAGCGCGCAGGCTTTCACGTCATGGGCAAAATCGGTGACCAGGTCACCCTCCACTTTCAAATCCACCGTGACTTTGCTGCCGCATAGGCGGCTGACCGCCGTGGCGCTGGCGTCCGCGTCGGCCAGACGCCCGGTGCGGGGAATGTTCCCAGCAAAGGTGAGAATTTGCGTGTTGTAAAGATCGTCAAGTTTATCAGTCATCTTTAGTCTTCCGGCGCTCTGGACGGGCCTTCTACCCGCCAGATGGTCCCCGCCGCGCTGTCTTCAAGGCCAATGCCCATCTGGGTCAGAGTATCGCGAATTTCATCAGCCCGCGCGAAGTCTTTTGCGCCGCGCGCCGCTTCGCGCTCTGCGATCAGACGCTCCACTTCGCCGGCGTCAATCTTCGCATCGCCAACAGCCGCCCTGAACCAGCTTTCCGGGTCCTGACCCAAAAGCCCCAGATACCAACCCGCCGACAGTAGCGCGCCTTTTAAGGCGGCCTGATCGGCGGGCGCGGTGGCGGCGTCCGCCTTTTTGGCCAGCGCCGCCAATTCGGCAATGGCTTTGGGCGTGTTGAGATCGTCATTCAGAGCCGCCATGAACGGGTCCGGAGCGGTGCTGGCCGCGTCGGCCGTTACATCGCCCAACCGCCGCAGCACGCCGTAAAGCCCATCCAATGTGCGGCGCGCCTGATCAAGGCCACCGGCGGTCCAGTCGAGCGGCTGCCGATAGTGCGCACTCAGCAGCGCAAGGCGGATGGCCTCGCCGGGCGCCTGGCCCAGCAGATCATGCACGAGCAAAACATTGCCGATGGATTTCGACATCTTTTCCTTTTCGACATTAACAAAACCGTTATGCATCCAAAAGCGGCTATAAAGCTTGCCGTTGTGGGCGCAGGTGCTTTGCGCGATTTCATTTTCATGATGGGGAAAAATAAGGTCGTGACCCCCGCCGTGAATATCGATGGTCTCTCCCAGATGCGCTTCGATCATGCTGGAGCATTCGATATGCCAGCCCGGCCGCCCGCGCCCCCATGGGCTTTCCCAACCGGGCGCGCCTTGCGTGGAAGGCTTCCACAGCACAAAATCACCGGGATCTTTTTTGTAAGGCGCGACCTCAACGCGGGCGCCGGCCAGCATATCGTCCGGCGCCCGTTTCGACAAATGCCCATAGGCGGCAAAAGAGGCGACATGAAACAGCACATGGCCTTCCGCTTCATAGGCGTGCCCGCTTTTCACCAGACGCGCGATCATGTCCACAATGGCGGGCATGTTCTCGGTGACTTTTGGTTCCAGATCAGGGGGCAGCACCCCAAGGGCGGCCATGTCGTCCCGGTAGATTTGCGCAAATTTTTCCGTGATGTCGGTGAACGGAACGCCCGCGTCTAGGGCCGCTTTGTTAATCTTGTCGTCAATGTCGGTGATGTTGCGGGCATAGATCACAGACGGGTAAGCGCGCCGCAACAGCCGGTAGAGCACATCGAAAACCACGGCGGGCCGCGCATTGCCGATATGGGCGTAACTATAAACCGTCGGCCCGCAAACATAGAGGGTCACGCGCGCCGGGTCGCCGGGCTGAAAATCCTCTTTTTTGCGGGTCAGCGTGTTGTAAAGCTGCAAGGGCATGATCAAAGCGGTCCAGATACATATTGTTTTTTTGCGGGTCTTGGTTTACCCCCGACCCTCGCCCCAAACAAGCAGGCAAATCGGGTATAAAGCGGCAAGTGGCGTCAGCTCGGTTTTTTATCACAAGTGCTTGAGAAAAGACCCCAAAACCGGCCCTGTCGCGGGAGAACTTTGTCTTTTTTCCCGGTTTTCCGCCATTTTACCGCATCGGGCGCGCCTTGACCGGTTCCACGGCCAACTCTATAAACCTCTCGCAGATAAAAGGGGCCTTAAAAAGCCGCCAGGACCGGTCTATATATAGAGACCCTGACAAGACGCGCAGAACGCAAACCAGCCAAAAACGGTGAAAATTCATGGACGCACTTGTAGATGATGCGCGGGGCAAATCCCGCGACGCTTCTCAAAAAAGTGATGCCGAACCCGGGCGGCCCAGCCGCGCGCAAGCCGAAGAGGCCGTGCGCACGCTCATTGCCTGGGCGGGAGACGACCCAACGCGCGAAGGCCTGGCCGAGACGCCGGCCCGCGTGGTCCGCTCCTATGAAGAGTTTTTCGCGGGCTATGGCCGCGATCCGGAAGAGGAACTGGACCGCACATTCGAGGAGGTCGAAGGCTATCGCGACATGGTGATGCTGCGCGATATCGATCTGGAATCCCATTGCGAGCACCACATGGTTGCTATTATCGGCAAGGCGCATGTCGCCTATATGCCAACCGGCCGCGTGGTGGGCATCAGTAAAATCGCCCGCGTGGTGGATATTTTCGCCAAGCGATTGCAAACTCAGGAAACCATGACGGCGCAGATTGGAAACGCCATTCAAAACGCGCTGAAGCCTTACGGCGTTGCGGTTTTGATTGAAGCCAAACACCATTGCATGACGACGCGCGGCGCCCACAAACCGGACGTCGTCACCATCACCAATCACTTCACCGGCGTTTTTCAAGACGACCCGCGCATGGAGCAACGGTTTTTGTCGATGATCCGCGGCGATTTTTAAATCCGGATGGCCTTATGACCGAAACGAATAGCCCTTCTGTTTTCAGTGAACGGACAAGTATCGAACAGGTGGAAGAGGGCAATGTTCTCGCCCCGAAATTCGATTCCGACGGCCTTATCCCGGTGGTCACCACGGACGCAAAATCCGGTGAGTTGCTGATGCATGGGTTTATGAACGCTGAAGCGCTGCGAAAAACAATTCAGCAAGGCGAAGCTTTCTACTGGAGCCGCAGCCGCAAATGCCTCTGGCATAAGGGGGCCACCAGCGGCCTTACCCAAAAGATTGTTGAACTGCGCATTGACGACGATCAGGATGCGGTCTGGCTGCGCGTCGAAGTGGCGGGCAATGGCGCGTCCTGCCATGTCGGCTACCGTTCGTGTTTTTACCGCTCTGTCCCGGTGGGCCAAGACGCAGGCGCGCCGCTTACGCTCACATTCAAGGAAACCGAAAAGACTTTCGATCCAAAGAAAGTCTATGGCGACGCCCCTAATCCGACGAAGCTTTAGAGTCACTCCATTGCGTATTGTGCCTCAAAAACCACGTCCGTCCTTTCAGCATATAATGCCAATAAAAAAGCGGCAGGCCCGTGACCTTTATCCACCAATTCAGCCAACGCTCTTTGGCCGGATGAAGCGGCAGAGTGGGCGTGACCTTTCCGCCATAGATGAACTCCGCCATAATGACTTTTCCATAGGCCGTGGTAAGGGGGCACGAGGCGTAACCATCGTAACCCGCATCCAACGCGCCGCCGCGCATTAAATTTAAAATATTGCGCGCCACCACCGGCGCTTGTTTGCGAACGGCGGCGGCCGTCTTTGAATTTGGCGTCGCCGTCACATCGCCAAGCGCAAACACATTTTCATGCGTCACATGCTGCATCGTGTTGTGGTTGACTTCCACCCAGCCGGCCTCATTTGCCAGAGAGCTGGACTGAATTGCCAGCGGCGGACTTTGCGGCGGCGTGACATGAATCATATCAAAATCCATGACCACTCTCTTGCCCTGTTCCTCGCCGCCCACGATCTCAAAAACCGCTTTCTTCGCAGGGCCGTCAATGCTCACAAGATTGTGTTGGTAACGGACATCTATGTCATAACGCGCGGCCACTTTAACAAGTTCATTGGCAAAGAACGGCACGCCGAAAATAGCGGGCCCATGGGTTAGAAAGCGAAGATCGCAGCGCTCCAGCAAATCTTTTTTGCGCAAATAGTCCGCCGCCAAATAAGCAATTTTTTGCGGGGCGCCTGGGCATTTGAAAGGCAAGGGGGCCTGCGTGAACAAAACATTTGACCCCGCTTTTATGTTTTGAAGGCACTCCCAGGTATATTCGGCTTGATCGGGCGCGTAATTGCTGCACACGCCATTTTTCCCCAAAGTTTGCGTCAATCCTTCAATTTTTTCCCAGTTGAGGTCTACGCCCGGACAAACGACCAGATAGTCGTACTCAAGGGTCTTGCCGGATGCGAGCGTGATGCGATTTTCCGCCGGATCAAATGAGTGCGCTGCATCGCGCTCCCATTTGACGCCTGAAGGCGCGAGCGATTGCGCCGCGCGCCGCGTTTTAGCCAATTGATAAGCGCCTGCGCCCACCAGCGTCAGGGCCGGTTGGTAATAATGATATTCAGACGGATCAACAATAACGATATCGAGAGCCCCGCCGGCCAGACGGCGCAAACGCGCAGCAACGCTAACGCCAGCGGCGCCCCCGCCCACAATGACAACGTGCTTCATATTCTCCGCCATAGTTTTTCTTCCCAAGCATGATGCGCAACTTATTGCAGTAAACGCCCGAACGCACGCAAACCCATAGTTCTCGCTATTGATTGCCTGGCATGCCAGGAAGACCCATAAAGCCGTCAAGTCCGGGGATGGACCCTATATCGGTCACGCTTACGCCATCGGGCACTGTAAAGTGCTCGCCACCCGGGGACGTGGACGTATCGATTGCCGTGGCCACAGTTGACATGTTCATGCCGGCCATACCCGCTTTATTGCTTAAAGGCAGACCGTTCCAGAGGCAGGTTTCGGCATTGCCCATTGGTATTTTCCAAATGTCGCACGTCTGACCGGCGATCGTATCAGCGCCCTCTTGCGTTCCGCCCATCTGCTGCATCATCTGCTCGCCCATATTTTCAAGTTCATCCTCAGTCATCCCCTCAAACATGTCCGCCGCCGGATTAGCCATGCTGGTGGCTGTGTTCGTTTTCTGGTCAATCGTGATGATCGTTTCTGGCGTTATAATGCTCCACGTCTTTGTGGTTTGGGTCATGCCCATCATGGAAAGCGACGTGTCAGTATACTTGGCCTCTTGCCGGCCCCAATCGCGCCAATAGAGCGTCTCCGATCCTGATTGCACGCCCGATACAGTATATTCGATCATGCCCTCTTCGACTTGGTAGCGTTTAGGCGCGTCGTCGTTCGCACTGGCGGCCTCGTCGCTGTCACAGGCGCCAAGCGCCAACACCGAGAAAGTCAACTGCCCAAACCAAGCAATACGGCCAAATCTTTTCATAATATCCCCGCACTTGGAATAAATTAATTTATCCTAAACCCTAGCTGATCTCAGCGCTCTGCGCCAGTTTTCTAATCTTCAGCGCGCAGACGGGTGATGACGCGGCCCGACGCCAAATCCACTATCACAATCTCGCGGGGGCCGGGGCCGCCCGAATCGCCGGCTAATTGCACCAACACAGCGGCCCGTCCGCCATCGAGATCCACTTGAATGATTGATGCGCCTTGCGGCAGGGACAGCATGATATCCCCGCCCACGCCTTTATTTGCTAGACTGGCGGAGACAGGCGCATCGCCTTCTGGATCTTCTTTGGTAATCTGATAGAAAACACCGCCGATAAGAGCAATGAAGCCCAAGATCAGCAAAACGCCTAAGACGATGACAACCGCTTTCAAACCTCGGTGCTCTTGTGCGGCGTTATCGGGATGTGAGGCATCGGGATCAGACATGGAAGTTTTCATTCAAAAATGACGGAGCAGGACGAAAAACGCATCGCCGTTGATGTTGGCGAAGAGGAAACTGGGCGCCGTCTTGATCGCGTGCTCGCTGATCATATGGAGGATTTCAGTCGAAACCGCCTGAAAGCTTTGATCATTGAAGGCCAGGTAACGTGTGACGACGAGACGATAAAGGACCCCTCCACCAAGGTCAAACAGGGTGCGCGCTACGTGGTCGCCCTGCCCGCCCCGATCCCGGCCGAGCCGGCGCCTCAGGACATTCCCCTCGATATTGTCTTTGAAGATGACGACGTCATCGTGATCAACAAACCCGTAGGGATGGTCGTGCACCCGGCGCCTGGACATGGGGACGGCACACTCGTCAATGCGCTGCTGCATCACTGCGGCGCCAGTCTTGCCGGGATCGGCGGCGTGATGCGGCCGGGCATCGTTCATCGCATTGACAAAGACACCAGCGGCTTGCTGGTCGCCGCCAAAAACGACAAGGCCCACAAAGCCCTCGCCAGTCAATTCAGCTCCCATACTATTGAAAGGGCTTATCTCGCCCTCATCCGCGGCGCGCCGCGGCCCCTGCTCGGAACCATTGGCGCCGCCCTGATCCGGGCAACAGGCAACCGCAAGAAAGTGACAGTCGCCCGTGATCCGGCGCGCGGCGGCGCGCGGGCCGCCATCACCCATTATAAGGTTCTCAAGCGATTTGGACCTGAAGGCAATCCCGTGATCAGCCTGATAGAATGCCGCCTGGAGACGGGGCGCACGCACCAGATTCGCGTTCATATGAGCCACAGCGGATACCCCCTGGTGGGAGATCGGCTCTATGGACCAGGTCTCAGCCTCATCAGCGTAAAAGGGGAAAACCCGCAGATTACCCGCGTGCAAGCCGCCATTCACCGTTTCCGCCGCCAGGCGCTGCATGCCTATATTTTGGGGTTCGCGCACCCGTCCAGCAGCGAGCAGCTCCGTTTTGAAATTGGCTTACCGGCTGATATGAAAGACTTAATCAGCACATTGGAGCTTTTATAAAGTATGATATACCCCTTTAAATGCTTATACTGAGATCCTACATATTATATGGAGAGGGGGCGATGAGCTGTGCCCGATGATGAGGTGAAAACCGATTCTCAATCCGACAGTATTGATTTAAACGAAGGACAAACCCGGAATATGGCCCAGGCAACCACAACTCTGCCGGTGATGACCCCTGAAGGGGGGCTTTCCCATTATTTGTCGGAAATCCGCAAATTTCCCATGCTGGAAAAAGACGAAGAATTCATGCTTGCCAAAAGCTGGAAAGAGCGCGATGACCGGCAGGCCGCCCACAGATTGGTGACCAGCCATTTGCGGCTGGTTGCGAAAATCGCCATGGGCTATCGCGGCTATGGCCTGCCCATCGGAGAGGTGATCTCTGAGGGCAATGTCGGCCTGATGCAGGCGGTCAAGCGTTTTGAGCCCGACAAAGGTTTTCGCCTCTCCACCTACGCCATGTGGTGGATTCGCGCCGCCATACAGGAATATATCCTGCGCTCCTGGAGCCTGGTAAAACTAGGCACCACGGCGGCCCAGAAAAAACTGTTCTTCAACTTGCGTAAAATCAAAGGGCAGATCGACGCCATTGAAGACGGGGACCTAAAACCCGATCAAGTGGAGACCATTGCCACCAAATTGGGCGTGACCAACGCCGATGTCGTCTCCATGAACCAACGTATGGCGGGTCACGATAATTCGCTGAACACGCCCATGAAAATCGACGGCGCCGGTGAATGGCAAGACTGGCTGGTGGACGATACGCCCGACCAGGAAATTGAACTGGGCAAAAGCCAGGAATACGACCAGCGCATGAATCTCTTGCATGACGCAATGGCCGATCTTAACGAGCGGGAACAGGACATCATCACCCAGCGCCGCCTTGTGGAAGAACCAGCCACTTTAGAAGATCTCTCTAAGGTTTACGGCATCAGCCGCGAACGCGTGCGCCAGATTGAAGTGCGGGCCTTTGAAAAAGTGCAAAAAGCCATGCGCGCCGCCATACGCGACAAAAGACTGTCCGCCGGCGTTTAGAACGGTATTCGTTTATGTTAAAAACCCGCGCACTATCGGCGGTCATATTGCGGCGCAGACTGCAAGATCCAAACAGCATTTCAACAAGTATGGACCCCCGGGCCGGAGCCGCGGGGTGACAGAATTTGAGGGTGCGGAATGACTAAGAGGGTAGTTCAAGAAATCCAGCCCATGGTCTAACTTACTAGCGCCACTTTCGGGCGCACTTGACTGATCGCGCGCGCGCGTTTTTCAATATGGCCGATGATGAGCGCAGCGATGTCTTTGCCCGACACAGACTCAATGCCTTCCAATCCGGGCGAAGAATTTACTTCTAAAACTTTTGGTCCGTCGTTCGAATACAACAGGTCAACCCCCGCTACATTAAGGCCAAGCACGCGGGCGGCTTTGACGGCGATCTCTCTCTGCTCTTTGGAAATTTTAATCGGCCGCGCCGTGCCCCCCCGATGCAGATTGGAGCGAAACTCGCCCGCGCCCGCGCATCTTTCCATGGCCGCCACAACGCGGCCGCCGATCACAAAACACCTGATATCGGCGCCCTTTGATTCTGCGATGAATTCCTGGACCAGAAAGTTTGCATTGAGGCCCCGAAACGCGCCGACAACGGATTCAGCGGCGTTTTTATTCTCGGCCAGAACGACGCCCCGCCCTTGCGTGCTCTCCAGCAACTTCACGACGCACGGCGCTCCGCCCACCAGATTGATGAGATCATCGGTGTCTTTCGGCGAATTGGCGAATGCCGTGACCGGCATGCCGATTTTATTGCGCGCAAACAATTGATGGGCGTAGAGCTTATCGCGCGAGGCGCCGATGGAGCGCGCGGGGTTGACGCAATAAGATCCCATCATGGCGAATTGGCGTACGACCGACATGCCGTATGACGTCAGCGACGCTCCGATGCGCGGAATGATGGCGTCGTAATGCGCCAAAAGCTTGCCGTCATAATAAATTTCAGGCGTATGGGAATTAATATTCATATAGCAGCGGCGCGTATCGATCATCTCGATCACATGATCGCGCGCCTCTCCCGCTTCCACCAAACGCCGGTTGGAATAATTGTCCGGCTCCACCGTCAAAATTCCGATGCGCAGCGAGCGCCGCACCGCACTCCTTTGAGAAGCGTCTTTATAAAGATCATAGCAAAGCCTGGGTTGAAGGTAGGATTCCGTGGGATTGACAACCACTTCTTCCCCCAGCGCTTGGCGCCCCAACAACATACGGAACCGCATGGATTCGCGATTTGAAAGTGAAATTTCAATGGGCCATTCATAACCGGCAATATTAACCGGCGTCTCAATCACATAACGCTCTTCCATCTCGCCGTTTGAACTGGTGATGGAGCGCCGGTCAATTACTTTGGCCGAGCAAAATACTTCCCTTTCGGGCCTGTCCGGGATGGGATGAATGCCAAAGCGCACCAATGGGCGCGTAGCGGCGCCGAAGGGTTCTATATCAAAAGCGTGTAGGGCTGACGTCTTGGCGCCCGTATCGACCTTAACCTTTAAAGCGGGCAGATCCAGCAGGGGTAATGACACCCATTCTTTCCAGCCCAACGTCAATATGGTCATGGGGACGAAAGCTCCCTCCCTTGGAACCACGCTTCAAAGCCGGGTCCATGAAAGTAACTAGAGCCGAAGTTTGGTTAATAAAGTCTCAATCGACGCTGTGAGCTGTTTTTTTTCAGTCTTCCACGTTTTCATCGAATCACCCCCTCACCCTGCCCTCTCCCCCAAGGGGGTGAGGGCAGGGTGAGGGGGAAAACCGGCAGTCTCAATCCGAAAACGGGTCGC
>JAJFIM010000348.1 GCA_021774995.1 Alphaproteobacteria bacterium
CAGCCCAGCACCACCGCGTCGGGCGCGGCGCCGCCCATCTGGGCCATCAAATTATTGACGCATGTTGTCACGAGAGTTTGAATGTCATCGCGCGGCGCGCCGTCTTCGATGAGATCAACGAGCCCGTCGCAGACCTGTTGCACGACTTTGATATCCGGTGCGCGCGAAGTAATCTCGAACGGATAGGCGTTCGAGGCCACGGTGCTGGCGGTGGCGAAAATACCCACGGTTTTGGGCAGGCGGCCCGGCGTCGCGACCGGCGCTTTGATATGCCAGGGTACTTCAGTGATGGCTTCCACCAGGGGCGCGAGAACCCCAAGCACCCGGCGGTCCGCATTAGCGCCGGGCAACCAATCCTGTTGCAGGCGGCGCAGGGCGACGGCGGAAGCGGTGTTGCAGGCCAACAGCACCAGATCGCAACCGCGGGCGAACAAACGCTCAACATTTCTAATTGTCAGGGCAAGGACTTCTTTAGCCGGTTTGACGCCATATGGCGCGTTGGCGTGGTCGCCCAGATAGATAAAGGGCTGATGGGGCAGCCGCTGAATCAGCGCGTGTCCCACCGTTAAACCGCCGCTGCCTGAATCAAAAACGCCGATCACGGAGTTTTCTTCTCCTTCATCAAATCCATAAACCGTTCAAACAAATATGCGCTGTCTTGCGGACCGGGGGAGGCTTCCGGGTGATATTGCACAGAAAAAACCGGCTTGCCTTTGACGGCAATGCCGCAATTGGTGCCGTCGAAGAGCGAGACATGGGTTTCCACGACGCCTTTTGGCAGGCTGTCCCGGGTAACGGTGAACCCATGATTCATCGACACGATCTCAACTTTGCCTGTGGTAAGATCTTTGACCGGGTGATTGGCGCCGTGATGGCCCTGAAGCATTTTTGTCGTTGTTGCGCCGAGCGCCAGACTCAAGATCTGGTGACCAAGGCAAATTCCGAACAGAGGAACGCCGCTCGCCAAAAGCGCCTTGACGGTGGGCGCGGCGTAAGTTCCCGTGGCGGCCGGATCGCCTGGTCCGTTCGACAGAAACACGCCGTCAGGTCTGTGGGCAAGAATGTCTTCAGCGCTGGTCGCGGCGGGGACCACGGTCAGCTTGCATCCCCTTTGGGCGAGGCAGCGCAGGATATTTTTCTTCACGCCGAAATCAACAACGACAACATGCCGGACCGGCGATTGCATCTTGCCAAATCCGCGCGACCATTCCCAGCACGTCTCGTCTGACGCGTAAGAGCGTGCGCAGGTGACTTCCCTAGCCAGGTCCATGCCCTCCAAGCCCGGCCAGGATTTGGCTTGCGCGCGGGCGGCGTCTATATCGAGTGCGCCTTCAGGGTCATGCGCGATCACGCCGCTCGGCATGCCCGTCTCGCGGATGGCTTGCGTAAGGGCGCGCGTATCGATTCCCGACAGACCGATAATATTGCTGCGCATCAGCCATTCGTCGAAGGGAGTTTTGGCGCGAAAACTGGCGGGCGGCGTGACGCTTTCGCGCATCACCACGCCGCGTAACCCGGATTTTGCCGCCGGGCTGGCGGTTTCCGCATCTTGCGGATTAGCGCCGACATTACCTATATGAGGAAAAGTGAATGTGATGATCTGTCCCGCATAAGACGGGTCGGTCAGAATTTCCTGATAGCCCGTCATGGCGGTGTTAAAACACACTTCGCCAACGGCCATGCCTGAAGCGCCAAGACCGCAGCCGAAAAAAACGGTTCCGTCGCTCAAGATCAGAGCGCCGGTGGCCGGGGACTTAGTCATTGCATACTCATTAATAAGAAGCTGGCGTGCGCGGGACGCCGACAAGGGCGCATCGACTCAGCCTGTGCAGAGCCAAATTGGCGGGACCTTAAGCAATAGGGTAACCGCCGTCAAGCAAGGAATTTGTTTATTTGTCCAATGAAATCAATGCCTTAATTGCAATCAACGTGATTGCGCCCTATGCCTGCTTTCTATAAGGTGGTGGGCTTCGCTTCAAGGAGGTCGCTCAGATGCGAGACAATTTCAATCAAGCCTTGAAAGACGCTCTCAAGGCTAAGGATAAGATTCGCGTTTCCACTTTGCGGCTGATTCTGGCCGCCATCAAGGACCGTGATATTGCGGCGCGCACCAGCGACCGGAGCCAGGGCGTGTCCGACGAAGAAATTTTGCAGATCCTGGCGAAGATGATTAAACAGCGCCGCGAATCGTCTAAAACATATGCAGAGGCGGGTCGGCTTGATTTGGCGGAGCAGGAAAACCGGGAAATAGAAGTGATTGAAGACTTCATGCCCCGCCAGCTCGGTCAGGAAGAAATTGAAAAAGCATGCAGTGCGGTCGTCGGTGAAATCGGCGCAACGGGTCTGAAAGATATGGGCAAATGCATGGGCGCGTTGAAAAGCCGTTATGGCGGGCAAATGGATTTCGGCAAAGCCAGCGGCATCGTCAAGGAATTGCTGAGTTAGGGAGTTTTTTAAGGTGAGCTTTTCCAAGGCCTTCCTTGAAGAGCTGAAATCCCGTCTTCGTTTGTCAGATATTGTCGGCAGGCGGGTCAAACTCATTCGCGCGGGCCGCGAGTTCAAAGGCCTGAGCCCTTTCGCCAATGAAAAAACGCCGTCCTTTTTCGTCAATGATGAAAAAGGGTTTTACCATTGCTTTTCAAGCGGCGAGAATGGCGACGCGATAACCTTTCTTGAAAAAACTCAAAATCTCTCTTTTCATGAGGCGGTAAAAGCGCTGGCCGACGAGGCCGGACTTGAGCTGCCGCGCCAAACCGACGAAGAGCGCGTCCGCGATGTACGCCGGGCGGGCCTGCTGGACGTGATGGAATTTGCCGCGCTCTTCTTTCAAATTGAACTCAACCGTCAAAGTGGGAGACACGCTAAAAATTATTTGCAAGGGCGGGGCGTCTTGCCTGAAACCATCGAGCGGTTTCGCTTGGGGCTGGCGCCCACGGGACGCAGGGATTTACACGACTTTCTGCTGCAAAAGAATATTCCCGTAGAGCAGATGGTGGAGGCGGGGCTGGTGATCAAGCCTGAGGGCGGCGGCGCGCCCTTCGACCGGTTTAGAGGCCGGGTGATGTTTCCCATTGAGGACGCGCGGGGCAGGGTGATCGCCTTTGGCGGGCGGGCGCTGTCGCCCGACCAGAAGGCGAAATATTTGAACTCGCCGGAAACGCCCCTCTTTCATAAAAGCGCGGTGCTCTACAATTTGAAAGGCGCGCGGGAGGCCTGCATTAAAGCCAGTGGTTCTTATGGCGGCGCGCTGGTGGTGGCGGAAGGCTATATGGATGTCATTACTTTTGTTGAAGCGGGGTTTGAAGGCGCGGTGGCGCCGCTCGGCACGGCGCTGACCGAGACGCAAATCCAATTATTGTGGCGCGCGGCGCCCGAGCCCATTTTATGTTTTGACGGCGACAGGGCGGGCCAGGCGGCGGCGTACCGCGTGGTTGATCGGGTGCTGCCGCTGCTCAAACCCGGCCATTCCCTGAGATTTGCGCTTCTACCAGAGGGACGCGACCCGGATGATCTGATTCGCGGCGCCGGCGCAGAGGCCATGGCTGAGGCGCTGCAAAAGGCCCGTCCCCTGGCCGACATGCTGTGGGAGCGGGAAGTGGCGCTTTTCCCAAACAATACGCCGGAACAGCGCGCCGGTCTGGAGCAGCGCCTGTCCGCGCTTATATCGGGCATTCAGGATCAGCGTGTGCGGCAATATTACCAAACCGAGTTGAAACTCCGTCTGCGGGACGCTTTTGCGTCTCCCGCCCCCAGGGCAAAAACCGGATCTTGGCGCGAGCCGCCGCGCCAGTTTCGCAGACCGTCCTGGATGGAGGGAGATCCCCTCGGCCCCAGCGGCGCGGGCGTCAGTTCGTCCTTAAAACGCAGTGCCCTTGGCCAATCAGGCGCAAGCGGCAATCTGCAACGCGAATCGTTAATTGTTCTGACCATGCTTAACCACCCGGAATTATTGGAGAATCATTGCGAATCCTTCGCCGCGTTCGAATTTTCCGATCTCAACCTTGACAGATTGCGCAATGAAATCATAAGC
>JAJFIM010000349.1 GCA_021774995.1 Alphaproteobacteria bacterium
CGAACGCGCGAAACCATCGATGCGGGCGGCTGGCTGCATTCGGGCGATCTGGGCGTTATGGACGTCGAGGGGTATGTCGAAATTGTCGGACGCATCAAGGATATGATTATCAGGGGCGGTGAAAATATTTACCCCAGAGAAGTTGAGGAATTTTTGTACACCCATCCATGCATTTTGGATGTCCAGGTCTTTGGAATTCCAGACGACAGATTAGGTGAAGAGGTGTGCGCCTGGATCAAACTGCGCGAGGGCGAAAACTTGACGGAAGAAGACGTGAAAGATTTCTGTAAGGATCAAATCACGCATTTTAAAGTCCCGCGCCATATCAGGTTCGTTCAGGAATTTCCGATGACCGTGACGGGCAAAATACAGAAATTCGTCATGCGCGATGAAACGGCGGCGGAGCTTGAGAAAGTGAGCGATTGAACCTGTTCGTTATGCTAAGACAGCGGAGAACTGCCGCGCGCCGTCGCCATCGCCTCGGCGGCTTTCCCCCAAGAGCCGGTGCGCTTCAGGCTTGGAGAGAAATCCCGAAAGTCCCACCGCAGAGGCAGGGATTTTTCAGCACGGATCACTTCATCCACTGTGATGCGGACCAACCGTTTGGCGCCCTTAAAGGCTTCCATCTCTGCGCCCTCCCAGATGATTTTCGCCCCGCCGGTAACATACAGCATATCCCCGGTTTTAAAATCGGGAAACAAAAGCCCCGCTTTGGGGTGAACCGCAATATTACCCAGCGTATTGAAATGGGAATTACCGGCAAAATCGGGAAATATCAGCGTTCTGTCATCAACAATCTTGACAAATCCCGGCCTGCCCCCTCTGTGCGAAACGTCGACGCCATGCCTGCCGTCATTTGGGTCTTCAGAAAACATCGAGGCAATAAAAAAAGTATCGGCATTTTCAATTGCCATGCGCGCTTCATCCCCGATCGCGGAATTTCTCTCAAGCGGCGGTAAGGTTTCAGGCGCGGGGTCCGTTTCGTTAAGGGTCAGTACGCGCGTTTGAATATATTGCGGGCAATTGCCGAAGGCTTGGTCAACGGCAATTTGAAATCCGTCATCGCTGCGTTTCGCAATCTTGCCATTCATGCGGTTGCGCCGGCGCGTCTGGAAGTCAATCCCGAGAAATCCAAGCTGCGCGCCGTCCTTTAGCGTTTCGGTCAAAGGGTCGCCGGGGAGCGGGCGCCCGGACACTTTGAGCGTTTTCGGGTTGGGGCATGAAATAAAACCGGGCCGGCCCACCAGCATAGAGGCCCAAGGGCGGCCCTCGTCATCCGCCGACCCCACAATGAGATAGGGCAATTGTTTATAAAAAGCGCAGTGCTCATCGGGAAGGTGATCACGGATAAAGCGTGGCGCGTAGTTATGCACTTTCTCGCGCATGCCGAGGCGCTCCTGGATTTCAAGTTCGCCTTTGTGAAAAGGCGTTGGTATCGCGTGTTGGCTGGATTTGGCCATCATAAAATCTCCCCTAACTGTGTAATGTACGGGCGGTGCGCAAAGCCTTGCGCGCCGCCCGTGACGCAAAAGCTGGTTCAGGCCGCCAGACCCGCAGCGGTCTTTTGCATGGGCGTAAAACCCTCAAGCGCCTCTATGCGCCCGAGCCATGCCCGGATATGTGGATAAGGATCCAGCGATACGCCCCCTTCAGGCGCGTGGGCAATGTAGGAATAGCCCGCTACATCGGCGATGGTGGGGTGGGACCCGGCAAGGTAAGCGCGCTCTGCCAGAAACTGGTCCATCGTTGCGAACAGGGCGTTGGCAATGGTCTTGGCGCGTTCGTGATCGAGGTTTGCGCCGAAAACAGTGACCAGGCGCGCCGCCGCCGGACCGGAGGCGATCTGACCCGCCGCAATCGACAACCAGGCCTGTACGCGCGCCGCTTCCACGGGATCGCCCGGCAACCAGTGATCGGCGCCGTATTTCTTGGCCAAATAAACCAGGATGGCGTTTGAATCCCAGACGGTTACGTCATCATCATCGAGTGCCGGCACTTGGCCGAAGGGGTTTTTTGCGAGGAATTCCGGGTTTTTTTGGGCGCCGCCCGCCAGATCCACATCGATAAGCTCGAATTCCAGTCCAAGCAATGACAGTAACAATTCGGCCCTGTGGGCGTGACCCGAGAGGGGGTGACGGTAGAGTTTGATCATGATGAAGCTCCTGAGGTGATCGGTTTTTTCAGACGCGGACTTGAGATAATTTCTCTTCCGCGATGTCGTGCATCATGATTTACATTCTTAGAGAAGTATTGATAATACATATATTAAGGAACTAATTATCAATGAAATGTTGATTGTAGATGGACACACTTCATGGCATGCGGGTTTTCGCTTCCGTCGTCGAAACGGGCAGTTTTTCAGGCGCGGCGCGGCGGCTCGGGATCTCCAATGCGCTGGCGAGTAAATATATTGCCCAGCTTGAAGACCGGCTTGGCGCCCGGTTGCTTAATCGCACAACGCGAAAAGTGAATCCCACCGAAGTGGGACGCGCCTATTATCAGCGTTGCGTCGATATTATCGAACGCGTTGATGAATTGGAAGACGCCGTACACTTGCAGACGGGGGCGCCGCGCGGTCATTTGCGCATTGCCGGACCGCGTATTATGGGTGAAGAGGTTTTGGCTGCATGCGTGAATGATTTCTTGAAGCGCCATGAGCTGATCACCGTTGATTTGACGCTTGAGGAGCGCCGCGTCGATATCGTGGCGGAGGGTTTTGACATAGCGGTGCGTATTGGCGCTCTGGAAGACAGTTCACTGATCGCCCGGCGCATTGCGTCTTATCGTTATGTTCTGTGCGCGGCGCCGGACTATCTCACGCATGCCGGTCGACCAGAGCGCCCAAGCGATCTGGCGGAGCATATATGCATCGTGAATACAGCCATCAGCCCGGACAATCGGTGGGAATTCTTAATGGAGGGCAGGCGCACTCTGATTTCAGTGAAACCCCGGGCCCGCGTGAACGCCGCGCGGCCTATTCGAAATATGGTGGCGGCCGGACATGGAATTGGGCTTTGCCTATTGCCTTTGGTCGAGGAGGACATCGCGCAAGGCCGCCTGATCAGGCTTCTTGAAGATTTTGAGGCGTATGACCGGGGCGTTTATGTGATCTATCCCCATAGCCGGCATTTGGCGTCTAAAGTGCGCGCCTTTGTCGATCACGCGGCCGCATGGTTTAAACGCCTTGAAGAATTATAGGCGCCGCCCCTTACCCCAAAACCTTTTTGGCCAGTTTTTTAGCTTTTGACATCATATTGATCTTAAACAGCTTGTTCTCTAGATCGATGTTCGTCTCTTGTTTGAAACCGATAAACAAATCGCGCCATATGCCATTAGAACCTTTTTCAACCGAGACAATGGTTTTAAACCCCCCTTCAGTTTCCATCAGATTCAGCACCCAATCCCTGTCAATATTACCGTCTAA
>JAJFIM010000350.1 GCA_021774995.1 Alphaproteobacteria bacterium
TCTTATGATCCGGCCAATCATCAGAAAATGACGCATATCAGGCGCGACAAGATTGCCGGCATCGCCGAAGATATTCCGCTTCAGGAAGTTGATTTTGGCGCCGAATCCGGGCGCCTGGCTGTGATCGGTTGGGGGTCGACCTATGGACCCATCGCGCGGGCCGTGCGCATCGCGCGCTCAGAGGGTCATGACGTCAGCCATATTCACCTGACCTATATCCAACCTTTTGCAAAAAATCTGGGCTCTCTTTTGGAAAAGTTTGATCGTATCCTTGTGCCTGAAATGAATATGGGACAATTGATTACCGTGTTGCGGGATCACTTCCTTCTTCAGGCGACATCACTCAATAAAGTGTCAGGGCAGCCATTCAAGATTACGGAAATATTGGAAGCCATACACGGCCAGTTGATCCTTGAGGCGGCGGAGTAGAGAGGAAAAAATTTCATGAATGTTCAAACGCCGACCGAAAAACTCACGGCTAAAGACTTTTCGACGGATCAGGAAGTGCGTTGGTGCCCTGGTTGCGGAGATTACGCTATTTTGAAATGTATGCAGCGCACCTTGCCGCAAATGGGCGTGTCGCGCGAAAACACGGTGTTTGTTTCCGGGATAGGGTGCGCGGCGCGGTTTCCCTATTACATGGAAACCTATGGGTTTCACACCATTCACGGCCGCGCGCCGGCGATTGCGACCGGCGTTAAGCTCGCAAATCCGGATCTCGACGTATGGGTGGTCACGGGCGACGGCGACGCTTTGTCAATCGGCGGCAATCACCTCATGCACGCCCTTCGCCGGAATGTTGATCTGAATATTTTGCTGTTCAATAACGAAATCTATGGTCTGACAAAAGGTCAGTATTCGCCCACATCCCATCCCGGCACGCGCTCGCCCTCCACCCCAAATGGTTCAGTGGATCATCCTTTGAACCCGTGCCGTTTCGCCTTGGGCTCAGGCGCGCGGTTCGTGGCCCGAACCGTCGATACGGCGCAAAAACACATGCCGGAAATCTTTACCCGCGCGCATGCGCATAAAGGCGCTTCCTTCGTCGAAATTTTCCAAAACTGCATTGTCTATAACGACGCAATTTTTGCGGAATTTACGGATAAGCCGGTGGCGGCTGATGCGCAACTGCTCGCGGTTCACGGGGAACCTCTGGTTTTTGGCAAAGAGAAAAACAAAGGCCTGCGCATAAAGCCGGGGACGCTTGAACTGGAAGTCGCGACCATAGGAGAGAATGGCGTCAGCTTAGAGGACATAGCAGTGCATGACCAAACGAATGAGGTTATGGCGTTCATGCTGACCAAGCTGCGCCCGCCGGAGTTTCCCATGGTGCTCGGCGTGATTTATGAAAATCCAACTTCGAGCTATGAGCAGGACGTGTACAGACAATATAATGCTGTGCGCAAAGAAAAAGGCGCGCCGGATTTTAACGCCTTCCTGGCGAAAGGCGACACCTGGCAAGTGAGCTGATGGACGCGCTTCCATAATTTCTGCACAGTATTTAAGTTTTTTGCCTTGCGCTCACTTTTGTCATTCCGCTGCTTGACAGCGGAATTCTTACGGCGTCTCAATTGGAGGTGGTCCCCGCGATCAAGTTACGGGGTGACAATAAGAAGTGTGTGTTGAAATGATGCGTGCGGAAAGAAATAAAATTTGAACCCCGCACCCTAATCTTCGCGGAAGATACGTAACTCCACCGTGCCGATGAGCTCGCCTTGCACGGTGAATCGCGTGAAGCGATCCACTTCCAGAAACGACCCTTGCGCATTTTCAAATTCGCCCCACCCGCCGACGATGACGCCGCGTTTGTCGGCGCGCGGTCCGGCTGAAGTTGTGATAGTCATTTCTCCCACCCAATCCGTTCCTGTCTCTGCAACATGTTGGAACATCGGAGCGCCGGCGCCCGTATGTTCCTGTTGGTGCAGAAACAGGCCGCCGCGCCCAGGAATGACAACAGTCCAGTCCGTCTCCCAGGTTGTATCCGGTTCAAGGCCTTGAGGCGATCGCGTGGGTTCGGGGAAGATTTCCAACTCGCTGGCGAACCCCACGACGTTCCCTTCCGCATTCCGGACTTTGATCAGCAGAGCCAAACCGTTTTGTATGTTGGGCTCATCGAGTGCGGGAATGCCCGGCGGACCCGGTTGCAGCCCGATCCGACCGCCATGCGTCACCGCAATTCCATGCGCCGGTAAATCGACGAAGAAGGATTCAACCCTTTCGCGCGGACTTGTTTTCTCCGAAGAGAGGGGAGCAGAGTCTTTGTTGAGAAACTGCACGCCAAAAGCGCCAATCCCGGCGCCGGCGATGAGGGCGATCATAAGTCCGGCTTTATTCATCATTATCCTGACTTTCCCAAAGTGTTTCCCCAACGTTAAAGGTCAGATCGCGTTGGAGCAAGGTTTGTCCATTGCGAATGAGATTATATTGCACCGTGTAGGCGCCTTCCGGCCAACCGCCCTCGGGACGTTTTTTGCCTATGTAACTAAAAAACTGAGCTTTGTGCGGCCCTTTATGAGCCGCGCTGTTATGAGCCAGTTCGGCGCCTTGCGGATCGGTGAGGGAGAGCTCTTGAATATCACCCGGGCGCAGACCAAAAATACGGACAAAGTAAATCAGGCTCGGCGCATCGGTTTCGAATTGAAGGCTGGAATATTGCCCGCTTTCGATCGCCATATTGTCCGGAATGTCCGTGGCAACGCCCTGATTCAATACGCCAGAGGGTATGTAATTCAAAAAGGCGCGCGCGGAAATGTCCCAATGAGACAGGGCCGAGACATTGCATCCCTCCAACGTGGTTGCGCCGGTAAATGGATCGATCGTGTTGCCGTTATGGCGGACTTCAAAATGCAGATGCGTGAACTCAGTGGCGCCAGAGAGGCCAACGGAAGCGATGGCCATGCCAGAGGTTACTTTTTGCCCGCGCGAAACCCTGATGCTGTTTTGTTTCAAATGGCAATATTGCGTTTCCCAGCCATTCTCATGGGCGATGATAATGCCGTTGCCGCATTCCTTACCTTCCACAGCTTGCTTGTCGCCATTGATAAAAAGCCCGTCTTCCTCGCTTCTGCGAATGCCTTTCACGCGACCATCGGCGGCGGCGAACACTGAAACGCCCGCGTCCATTTCGCGTCTGCTGGGAATGCGAAAGTCAGTCCCCTTGTGCCGGTCATAAGTCATCCCGCGGCACATATAATCCCGCCAGCGCCGATTGGGTTCAACATCGACATAATTCTGCACATAGCATGTCTCTCCCGGTATGCAATCAATGGGCAAGACGAAGAGGATTTCAGGTGTTTCTTCTTCAAATGCAACCTGGGAAGAAGCGCCGGCCGATGCGCCGGCCGTCAAGAAAGGGAGAATGAAGAAGATGCGAACAAGCATGTTGGGCATAAAACGCCTTTATCCGTTTGAATGGTTAGAAAAACCAGAATTTCTTTTTGCGCGCCCGATTGTTTCTGACTTGGGAAAATTGACGCGACAGATCTGCAAAAAATTGTTTGAGGCGTTGATCG
>JAJFIM010000036.1 GCA_021774995.1 Alphaproteobacteria bacterium
AAATAAAAAAGGGCGACCGCGTGATCGTTGTTACCGGTAAAGACAAAGGCAAAACCGGAGACGTGATCAAGGTTATGCTAGGCGAGAACCGCGTGTTGGTTCAGGGCGTTAATATGATTAAACGTCATCAACGCCAAACCCAAACCGAGCAAGGCGGCATCATTACTAAAGAAGCCCCTATCGACGTGTCTAATATTGCGCATCTTGATCCAAAGGATAACAAGCCGACGCGTATTGGATATAAAATCTTAGCGGATGGCCGCAAGGTGCGTTACGCCAAAAAATCAGGTGAGGTCATCGATGTCTGAGCAGGCCTATATACCCCACTCGAAGAATCGTTATCTTGAAATCGTCCGACCGGCGATGCAGAAGCAGTTTGATTACGCGAATCCGATGCAAATACCCAAAATCGAAAAAATTGTGCTCAATATGGGCGTGGGTAAAGCAGCCACCGATTCAAAGATAATCAAATCAGCCTTTGAGGCGATGCAAAAAATCGCGGGCCAAAAACCCGTTATCGCAAAGGCGCGGATCTCAGTGGCCACTTTCAAATTGCGCGAAGGTATGCCGATTGGAGTCAAGGTGACTTTACGCCGGGACAGAATGTACGATTTTGTTGACCGTTTAGTGACTATCGCGCTGCCACGCGTGCGGGATTTTCGCGGCCTCAACGCCAAGAGTTTCGATGGTCATGGTAATTTCGCCATGGGATTGAAAGAACATATCGTCTTTCCTGAGATTGATTACGATACGATCGATCATATGTGGGGAATGGACATTATCGTTTGCACAACCGCGAGATCGGATATCGAGGCGAAAGCCCTTTTAAGTGAATTCGAATTTCCTTTCAGCACTTAATTCTGGCGGAAATTTAAGAATGGATACCAAATAAGGAGATCCTTAATGGCAAAAAAGAGTGCCGTTGAAAGAAATAAACGAGTGGAGCGAATGGTGAAGAAATTCGCCAGTAAGCGCACGCGGTTGAAAGCTATAGCAGCAGATAAGTCTCTGCCTGGGGAAGAACGTTTTGCGGCGCGGCTAAAATTAGCTGAACTGCCCCGTAATTCTAATCCGACGCGTATTCGCAACAGATGCGAAGTAACGGGGCGGCCTCGCGGATATTATAGAAAACTCAGGATGTCTCGAATTGCTTTGCGTGATTACGCGAGTATCGGTCAGGTTCCTGGCATGGTTAAATCGAGTTGGTAGGAGACAGCGCATATGTCAATCAACGATCCTTTAGGTGATATGTTGACGCGCATCCGTAATGCTCAGATGCGTAAGAAATCAAAAGTTGTGACGCCTGCTTCCAAATTACGGGGCTGGGTGCTGGATGTTTTGCACGAAGAAGGCTTTATTCGCGGTTACGCGGAGGTTGAGCAATTGGGCATTAAACGCGAGTTCGAAATCGAACTTAAATATTATGATGGAGAACCGGTGATTTCCGATATTCGCCGGGTATCCAAACCGGGGCGGCGGGTCTATAGCGGCGCAAGTGAATTACCGCGCGTGCGCAATGGACTCGGCATTTCCATTATTTCGACGCCTAAAGGCATTATGTCCGATTCTACAGCGCGGGCGGCCAATGTAGGCGGTGAAGTTTTGTGCCAAGTCTATTAAACCGTTGATCGGGTAAGAGCGTTTTTTGTCAGGGTAGATAAAGGTAAGGTTGGCTTAAATGTCACGCATAGGTAAAAAAGAAGTGGCTATACCGGATGGCGTCACCGCGCAGTTGGAGAAAGGCGTGGTTGCGATCAAAGGGCCCAAGGGAGAATTATCACTCGCATTGTTATCCGATGTTACTGTGGACATTGCGGATAGTGGGATAGTGGTTAAGCCCAAGGACGAATCCAAACGCTCACGCTCAATGTGGGGCATGCAGCGATCTTTGATTAATAACCTTGTCGAAGGCGTCTCTAAGGGATTTTCCAAAGAATTAGAGCTTAAGGGTACGGGTTACCGCGCGCAAATGCAGGGTAAAAATCTTAAAATGAGCCTGGGGTTCAGTCATGAGATTATTTTTACGCCGCCTGAGGGCGTATCGATAGCGTGTTCTTCTCAGACAGAAATCACGGTGAGTGGAATTGATAAACAAAAGGTCGGTCAGGCGGCCGCTGTGATCCGGTCTTACCGCCCGCCCGAACCCTATAAAGGTAAAGGCGTTCGCTATAAGGGCGAATTTATTTTCATGAAAGAAGGCAAGAAGAAGTAATCAAATGACGCAGTTTCATGATCAACATCAACGCCGTCGTAACCGCGTACGCCGGCATATTAAAAAAACAGCCAACGGCAAACCACGGTTGAGCGTGTTTCGCTCCGGTAAAAATATGTACGCCCAGATTATCGATGATGTGAAAGGCGAGACTTTGGCGCAGGCTTCGACTACTGAAAAAGACATAAAATCTAAATTAAAATCTGGGGGATCAATAGATGCCGCGGCAAAAGTAGGACAGCTCGTGGCTGAGCGCGCTTCGAAAGCAGGCATTGAAGACGTTATTTTTGATCGCGGCAGTTATCTCTATCATGGACGCGTTAAGTCGTTGGCTGAAGCGGCGCGCGAGGCGGGGCTTAAATTTTAAGGATCGTTCACGCAAGTGAGCCATCATTACTAAAGGGAAGTTAAACAGTGGCACGTGCGGATAGACGCGAAGAGCGCGATAGCGAATTTGTTGACAGGCTTGTTCACATTAATCGCGTTGCGAAAGTTGTGAAAGGCGGTAGGCGGTTCGGCTTTGCGGCTTTGGTTGTTGTTGGCGATCAAAAGGGACGAGTCGGTATGGGCCATGGTAAAGCCCGCGAGGTGCCTGAAGCGATCCGTAAAGCAACAGAAGCGGCCAAAAGGGAATTGTTGCGCGTGCCGTTAAGAGAAGGGCGCACACTGCATCACGACTCCAAAGGGCGGTGGGGCGCCGGGAAAGTTGTTCTGCGCGCAGCCCCCGCCGGTACCGGGATCATCGCTGGAGGTCCGATGCGGGCTGTGTTTGAAGCGCT
>JAJFIM010000351.1 GCA_021774995.1 Alphaproteobacteria bacterium
CGGCATCGCAGCTCAATTGATACAAACCAGCATATTTATGCGCCAGAACATCGCCTTCAATCTCGCTGATCGCTGCTCTGATTTCAGGATCCTGAATGGCGGGACTGCCATTCAGATAAGTTTGCTGCGCCAGTTTCACCAATTTGTCGAACAGCGCCACAGAGCTTTCCGAACTGCCGACAGCATTGCGCTCGAAACTCAATGTGCTGCGCGAGATCCGCCATCCTTCTCCGCGTTCCCCGACGATCCAATCCTTTGGCGTGCGCGCCTGATCGATGAAAATTTCATTAAATTCAGCCGTGCCGGTGATCTGCTTCAAAGGCCGCACATCAATGCCCGGTTGGTCCATATCAATCAACATGTAGGTGATACCGGCATGCTTGGAGGCATCCGGTTCAGTACGCACCAAGGCAAACATATAATGCGCCCGCTGGGCGTCCGTGGTCCAGACTTTCTGGCCGGTGATCACCCATTCATCGCCATCCAGCACTGCGCGTGTGTTGAGCGACGCCAGATCGCTTCCCGCCCCCGGCTCACTATAACCCTGTGCCCATATGTATTCACCGGACAGGGTCGGTGCGATGAAGCGCTCCTTCTGCCAGTCCTGTCCATGGGCGAGCAGGGTCGGCGCCAGCATCATCACGCCATTGCCGCTCACTTCGCGCGGCGCCCGCACCCGGGTAAATTCCTCGCGGATAATCTGGGCTTTTAGAACATCGGCAGCCTGCTCCGACCCCCCGTAACGCCGGGGCACGGCGCGGTAAAGATATCCCCGCCCGGTGGCTAGATCCCGGAACGCCTTGATCTGTTCCCGGTTTCTCCCGCCCTTTTCCGGCGGCCAAAACTCCTCCAGAAAGTTCCGCACTTCCTGCCGGAATGCCGTGTAAGTGGAATCGTAACTCAGATCCATAGGCCCTCCCGCCCTGTTGGCGCTTATGGGATGACAACAAAGTCCACCCCGCCAGTTCTCATGAACCGCCAGTGCAGTTTAACGCAGACATTTGCATCTGACAAAATATATTATACTATTTAAAAAAGTGACTCCTAGTCCTTTCATTTTCACGGCCCAATCGAGGGTGGTGAATGTGGGAGAAACGTTTTTGTACAGGGAAGAGAAACATGACAAGTATGGCCGCAGACAAAGCCAAAACCGGGAACAAGCCGGCACGGCCGCAAGATCCCAACACCAAGATTCTGGATGAGGATATTGAAAGGGCCCGCCAGCAAATCGGCATTGCACAACCCGCGCGGGTGCGCGAACACGCGCCTGTGCCCTGCGTAAATACAATCAGAAATTTTGCCTTCGGCTATGGAGACGACAACCCGCTCTGGCGGGATGAGAGTTACGCCAAGGGAACGCGTTGGCGTAGTGTGATTGCCCCTCCAATGTATCTGATCGCCACCGGGCAATGCGAAACACCGCCTCTTGATGCTGAAGGTCGGAAACTTTTTCGCGGTCTTTTCAAGGGGGTTGGGAAATATTACGCTGGGGTCCGGTGGCTATGGTTTCGCCCTGTACGCCCTAACGATCCTATTTATTTCGAAACCACCACCGACAAAATCGAAGTGAAGAAAAGCTCTTTCAGCCAAAGCCGTTCGGTGATCGAAACCCTGCGCACCCTTTACGTTAATGGCAATGGGGAACCGGTGGCGGTGCGCTACGAGGATTATGTCAATGCTGAGCGTGGCGGCTCGAAAAAAGCCGGCAAGCTGAAAGACATTGAGCGACAATCGTACACGCCCGAAGAGATTGAAAAAATCGATGCAATCTATGCAGCTGAAAAACAGCGCGGAGCCGAACCGCTTTATTGGGAGGATGTCGAGACCGGTCAAAAACTGACGCCGGTGGCTAAAGGGCCGCTTACGGTGACTGATATCATCTCCATGCATATGGGATGGGGATGGGGAGGGTATGGCGTTGGACCGCTGCGACTGGCCTGGAAATTACGCCAATCAATGAAGCCATTTTTTTCCGAGGACGAATATGGCGTACCCGATGTCGTGCAACGACTGCACTGGGATCCCAAGCGCGCCCAAGAGCTTGGTCTTCCGGCGTCCTATGACTACGGTCAGATGCGCACATGCTGGCTGACCCATCTGATCACCAATTGGATGGGAGACGACGCGTGGCTGTGGAAATTGTCCAATCAGGTCCGCGCCTTTAATTTTTTGGGAGACACACATGTTTGCAGCGGTGAAGTAGTGGGAAAATACCGCAGTGAAGATGGCAACTGTGTCATGGATCTGAATATCGAAGCTAAGAATCAACGCGGTGAGATCACGGCGCCCGGAACCGCCAGCATCATTCTTCCCTCCCGCACTCAAGGTCCGGCGCGCCTACCACGTCCGCCCGCCGATCTGAGTTTGCGCGGGGCCCAAATGATGAGTGAAACGGCCCGCCGTCAGCAAACGCCAGACGGCGCCCAGTAATGGATATCTCAACGCGGATAAATCAGGTCTTATCACTAGATCCAGAAGCGGAGGCCATAGAATTCAATGGCTGCTGGCGCACATGGGGCGATCTGAAAGCGCGCATGGAAGCGATTTCGGCGCGATTGGAAATAGCGATTCAGCCCAGCGGCGCGCAGATCGGCATTGTTTTGCGCAATCGACCAGCCATCCTGTCCGCCGCCCTTGCCGTTCTGAGTTCACGACGCTGTATCGTAACCCTCAATCCGATGCAACCAGTTGCAAGCCTCGCCGCTGACATTTGCGACCTACGCCTGCCTGTGTTGATTGCCGATGCGGAAGATTGGACGCCCGACATGCGCCAAGCGGCTGAGAAAACTGGGGCCATCGCGATTTGCGTAAATGAAGAAGGCGCCAACTTAATATCAGACGTACCCGGGCTGACACGGATTGGGCCAGGCCCGCATCGCCCGCCCACGCAGGGCATCGCTGTTGAGATGCTGACCAGCGGAACAACCGGCGCACCCAAACGCATTCCGCTGCGCTTTGACAGCCTCAACCGTTCCATCGCTAATTCTTCTCATTACGAAGCTCGCGGTGGAAGTGAGGTGCTGGAATTGAAAAAAAGCGGCGGCGTACACTGGACGCCTCTCGCCCATATTGGAGGTTTATGGTACGCGATCTTTTCCATCGTGCAGGGACGCAAATTTGCGCTGATGGAGCGCTTCGACGTGCAGGAGTGGCATAAACTCATTATCAAACACCGGCCAAAATTCGTCTCCATGCCACCCACAGCTTTGCGCATGGTGCTTGACGCGCGCTTTTCAAAGGAAGATTTTCAAAGCCTGATCGCCATGCGCACGGGCGCGGCGCCCCTTGACCCTGACCTCGCGGATCAATTTTTTGAACGGTACAGTGTGCCGATATTGAACGCCTATGGCGCAACTGAATTCGCCGGAGCCGTCGCCGGGTGGACCCTTAAGGACTTTCACAACTACGGCCGGGACAAGCGCGGCTCAGTAGGCCGGGCGCATCCGGGTGTGGAAATGCGTGTTATTAACGAAAGTAGCGGCAAAGTGCCTGAAAGGAATGAGACCGGCATACTGGAGGTCAAATCCACCCAGATCGCCGACCCCGCCACATGGGTCCGGACAACTGATCTTGCCCGTATTGACGATGACGGTTTTCTCTACATTATGGGACGCGCAGACAACGCTATTATCCGTGGCGGTTTCAAAATCGCGCCTGCCCATGTGGCCGCCATGATGGAAACTTATCCTGGCATTCGCGAAGCCTGCATAGTGGCGCAGCCCGATGAACGCCTCGGTCAAGTGCCCGTGGCCGCGTTCGAATTTGAAGGCGATGCGCCGCCCGACTCGGATAAGCTGAAAAACTTCCTGCGCCATCGGCTAAAACCATATGAAATTCCAGTTTTCTTTCGGGCCGTTGACGCCTTGCCACGAACATCATCTATGAAAGTTAGTCTTGTGGAAGTTAAAAACATGTTCGCAAACTGATTGAACCATCGCTCACCCAGCCTCACGAACCGACAAACTGTTCCCTGATAGGGGTAAACTCAGGCATGTGCAGGCCACGCCGCAGCCAATTTGCCCCGTCAAGAACCAAGGTATGCCCTGTCAGATAAGCCGCAAATGGAGAGCATAAATAAGTCGCTGCCCACCCCAACTCATGGAGCTGCCCGGTACGGCCAGCCGGAATAGTCGTATCAGGATGATAGCTCTCGCGCGCCGTCATCGCCTCTGGCGTATCCCCATGCACGAACCGGCCCGGCGCCAACCCATTGACGCGAATATCGTCAGGCGCCCATTCGACCGCCAAAGATTGCGTAAGGTTGACAACTCCCGCTTTGGCCGCAGCCGAATGACTCGTGCCCGGACCACCCGTCCAAGCGTATGTCGCGGCAATGTTGAGAATCGATCCACCTGCCTTTTGCGCCAGACGGCGCAATGCAAATTCGCGCGAACAGAAAAATGTGCCATCAAGAACAATCTGCGTCACCGCACGCCAACCGTTAGGTGATAGTTTCTCCGCCGGCACGGGAAAATTACCCGCAGCGTTGTTGATAAGAACTGATATAGGTCCAAGACTCTTTTCGACCTCATCAAAAGCTGCCGTAATCCGGTCTGGCTCTCGCACATCGGCACTTACCCCAACAGCGCGCCCTCCAGCATGGTGCACCGCTTCAATCCCTTGCTCAATGTGCTCTTGATTCCGGCTGAGAATGGCGAGCTCAGCCCCAAGACGCGCAAATTCAACAGCGATGGCACAGCCTAAACCCGTGCCGCCACCGGTAACCAATACCACCTGCCCCTTGAAAGTGTCAGCGGGCAACATCGCCGTACCCACTGAAGGGGGTGATCGTAAGGCCATATCAACGTCCCTTATATTCTGGTTTTCGCCGCTGCTTGATGGCGCTGCGTGCTTCACGATAATCTCCGGTTTTGAACAAGGTAATCTGGGCGATTAATTCTTGCCGAAATCCACTACGAATTTGAGCTCCGTGCAAGTGATCCACCAATTGTTTAGCCATAGCCAAAGCAAGCGGCGATTTGGCGGCAATGTCCTTGGCCAGTTCTAAGGCTTCCCGGTCCAGAGAATCTGGATCAACAACAAAATCAACCACACCCCAGTCAAGGGCGGTTTTCGCATCCAGCCTGCGCCCTGTCATCACGAGATATTTAGTTCTGGCAGGGCCGATTAATGAAGTGAGAACCTGGGTGCCCCCTGTGTCAGGCAACAAACCATACGTGATTTCAGGTAGCGCCATTTGTGCATCCAATGCTGCGATTCTCATATCCGCGGCAAGGGCAATTTCAAAACCTCCCCCTAACGCATAGCCTCGCATGGCGGCAATAACAGGCTTGGGCGCTTCGATTTGTGCAAGGCGTACATCTTGATGTTCTTTGACGAAGTCGAAATCACTTTCTCCTTTTACCCTTTTGCCCAACATGCTGACATCACGCCCTGAACAAAACGACTTGCCTTCACTGCGCAGCAAAATGCAACGAACTTCGCGTGCGGCGATAAAATCATTCATCGCAGTCCTGAACGCTTCACCCATTTCGTCATTAAAGGCATTGTGCTTATCAGGACGGTTAAACGTCAAGATACCAACATGATCCTCAATTTTTGTGATGATCAACTCACCTGGCATGAAAGCATCCTCGTCCATAAGTTTATATTCTGCATAGCTTTACCGATCGACTATTTCTCCCACAACCATCTCATGAGCCCGGACCCAATCCCAGAATAAGGTTAGACACAACCCAGCCCACGGCGGCAACACCGCCACCCACAACATAGTATGCGGCCAAATGAAGGGCGAATCCCGTAAACCAGGGAGAGTTCTGCGAGCGAGCGCGCGCCCATAAATGCGCATAGTAATATAGCGGCAATTGGACGCCTAACCAGAAGGGGATGTAGAGCGGGAGGCCCCCCACAAGAAATGATTCAGACGACCACGCATAAGTCCACAATTGAGTTGCCGTTCCAAATGACTCAACCACAATATCCCAGACAAAGAACGCCGCAAACATCCATGCTATATTGAATAAAAGAGGTTTGCCCGCGATCTGCTCGCTATAACGCGCCATGATCGCTACAGGAATGGCGTAAAACCATCCCCATGCAAACGGTAAGAAAAGAGGAAAACCCTCAAACATTGGTGTGAAAGCTGCATCGTAGGATAGAAACATCCAATATTCATCGGCAAACCATTCATACGGGAACGATAAAGAGAGCCCCAAAAGAAGCCAAAGTTCGGTTCGGTGTTTGTTTCCGCCGACCACCAAATAAGCAGCATAAAGCCCCCATACGAGATAAGACCCATATTCAAAAAGTGAGATATAAACTGAGTTCGTTTCCACCCCTACTCTCCAATCTCATAGTTAATGCGCAGCCTTTGTGTGAATTCAGTCTATCCGAAAACCACTAATTAGTATACTATTTATCCAGATCTGCATTAACAAACGCTGCACCGCAGGAGACGGAAGTGCACGCCATTCAAGGTTAAAAGAGACGGGCAACAGAAGCAGAATCGCTGATGGGTATGAAAAAAACCATATACACGGAACATCATGATAGCCTGGCGATCATTACCCTCAACCGGCCAGAGAAGAAGAATGCCCTGACCTACGCCATGATGGATCATCTATTGCGCGAAGTGGCTGGCCTTGCCGAGGACGATACAGTGTGCGCGGTGATGTTGCGCGGCGCTGGAGATGCTTTTTGCGCCGGTGGCGATCTCAAAGATTGGCGTGATGATGATCCGAGACTTGAGCGCTCCACAATTTTACGCGCACAAAAACTACGCCAGCGCATGGAAACTTCTTTACTATTACACAAGATGCCAAAACCCACGCTCGCCGTCCTTCAGGGACCGGCTGTCGGCGCTGGCTTGGGCCTGGCTCTTGCCTGCGATATAAGAATCGCCTCAACTGAAGCCACATTCATGACAGGATTTAGCCGCCTAGCCCTACCGGGCGATTTTGGATGCAACTACTTTCTGTCACACTTAGCCGGGCCAGCCCGCGCCAGAGAATTGAGTTTCACTTCCAAGATGATCGATGCACAAACAGCCCTAGACTATGGTCTTATCTCACATCTAGTTTCACCTTCAGAAGTTGATTCTTATTCAATAGAGATGGCCTTAAATATGGCAAAAGGCCCTACGAAGGCTCTTGGTCACATCAAAGATATTTTTCAATCCATAGAAGAAGGTGCAGCACTGGAAGAAATACTGAATATGGAAGCTGGTTATACAGTTAAATCAACTCAATACGCTGACTTCAAAGAAGCTATGCTGGCCATATTAAAATCATAAGCGCCCACATTCAAAGGAACGCAATCCTTCCAATATGAATATGAATGGCTACAGCGAACTTACATATAGCGTTCCTTTAATTCATGCTTTCTCAATTTTCCTGCAGACGTGCGCGGCAGCTCATCAATAAATTCGATATTTTTTGGCGATTTTATTTTTGAAAGTTTTGAGCGACAATAATCGATCAGTTCTTCAGCCAATTCTTCACTTGGCGCCACACCTTTAAGGAGCTCAATGACGGCCAAAACACATTCGCCAAAATCATCATCCGGAACTCCAAATACCGCTACATCCATGACATTGGGATGCATGATCAAGACGTTTTCGATCTCGGCTGGATAGATATTCACACCGCCGGAAATAATCATGTGATCCTTGCGATCCGTGAGATAAAGGTATCCTGCCTCATCAACATAACCGATATCGCCGCAACTGATATAACCTTTCCTCGAGTGCGCTCGTTTAGTTTTTTCCGGATCGTTATGATACTCAAAAGGCCTCTGAGTCTCAAAATATATATGACCAATATTATCAGGGGCGCACTCATTCCCATCATCGTCAAGAATGTGGATTTTCCCGAAAACCGCACGGCCAACACTACCCTTGTGAGCCACCCATTCTTGCGAGTTGATCGTCGTGGCTCCCACGCCCTCCGAGCCTCCATAGCCCTCAGATATAATCATTCCTAACCAATCCAGCATACGCTCTTTGATTTCAATCGGGCACGGGGCTGCAGAATGAATGATTTGCCTCAAACTGCTTAAATGATATTTATTCCGCGTTTTATTATCCAGTGCGAGCATCCGCACGAACATAGTCGGGACAACCTGGCTCATAGTCACTTTGTGCTTTTCGACCAACCTCAGGTAATCTTCAGCATCGAATTTTTCCATAATGATATTTGTGCCGCCAGCAAACATCACCATCAATGTCGTGCGGAAAGGCGCTGCATGGTAGAGCGGACCAGGAGAAAGATAGACCGTTTCTTTTCCAAACCCCCAAACTTTAATGTAGATTTCCATATCAGGGGCGCGTTTTACGAAACCCTCTTTCGCCAGAGGCACCTTAACGCCTTTTGGCCGCCCGGTCGTGCCGGAAGTATAAAGCATTTCTTGTCCGCGAGATTCATCTGCTATAGGTGTATCAGGCAAAGGCTGAACAGCGCTCCGCCAATCCTTCATGCCCGCAAGAACGCCATCAACACAAAATGAATGCTCAGCCTTTATAGACCCAGCAGAGGCTTCGCGGGCGATATCCGCTAATTTTCTGGAAGTGACCATCACTTTCGAGTCACTGTTTTCCAGAATATACTTTACTTCATCTGTCTTCAGATGAGTGGCGATCAAAGCGATGTAAAGCCCCGCACGATAAGCAGCCCAGGCGATTTGCATAAAATCGACTCTGTTTTCCATATAAATTGCCATGCAATCGCCGGTCTGCAATCCCAGCTGACGAAACAGATGCGCGCCTTTATTGGAAACCCTATCGAGTTGACCATATGTCACAACCTCGCCGCTTTTCCCCATGATGAAAGCGGGTTTGTCAGGGAATTCCTTGGCATATGTCTGTGGATACATCGTAAATTAGTCCTGTAGTTATTGCGGTGGTTTCACATAAACACAAGAGAGAGCTATGACGTCTGAAAAGTGAATTCCATGGGTTCTGTGGTTCCATTCACCGAGCGGCGGACGTTGAGATAGTCCAAGCCCTTAAGACCGCGATGATCCCAGGGGCCAAAGGTGATATAGGAACCAAGACCGCCTGTCATGGCAGGCAACATGCGCACCGTTTCTAATGCGCCAGCCAAGGCTTCCGGCGTGGCAATTTCCATGCGCGATAGAGCGAGTGCGTAGAGTCGGCCAATATCGTACCCCACACTAGTGGCTGAATTTGGCACCATTTCTTTACCCTTCTTTGCCTTATAGCGTGAAAGCATCTCGGAAAACCGGGTATTACGTTCATCATACTGATCTATCCCATACCACCCTTCAATATCGCGTGCCCTGTATTCGTTATAAGTTGCGCTGACAAAAGCTGTTGTCATGACCTTGGGTGGGTCCCAGTCGATATTTTTCAAACCGACATTGAGAAGACGGCACGCTTCACCGAAGCCTAAGTAAACGATAGCATCGGGCGACACGCTTTTTAACTTAGCCATCACTTGCGTCATGCTTTCTTCATCTGGCGATGGAGCAATATTGGCTACGAGGATGATCGATAAGCCGAATATCTGCGCGGCGTATTCGAGAAATTGAGTATACTCCACCCCTATCCGGGAAGGATAATCTCGCAAGACTGCAATAGTTATATGACCTTGGGATCTCAACCATGCGGCAATAAAAGCCGGTTCATCGGCAAGATTTCCATTTGAGACATTAAAGGCATATTGCCCGACAAAATCTTTTGTGCCGCAGATGGTAATACATGGAACTTTTTTATCTTCGATCAGCCCCAGAACTGCCAGGCTGTTGTCGCTGGTCAAAGGCCCTGCAATTCCTAATACTTGTTCATTCTCGACAAGATCCAGATAAGCGCGGCGATTAATCAAACCATCACCATAGGGTTGACCAGGGTATTCATTCAAAACCGTAATCACGGGCCGATCAATCAAGCCATTATCAAAGGCTTCTTCTAACGCAAATGTAACAGCTTCCGGAAACATGTCTGATGCTCCGGGAAACCCCGGCATATCCATCATAATCCCAATTTTATATGGCTCTAACAAATTGCGTTTTTCATCACCACCGGCCATATCACCCTCACTATGTAGTCAAATATACCATCCCAAAGCTTAGAAAACGCTCTGATGTAAAAATAAGAAATATCATTCGTTCTAGTATCAGAACATTGCGGCCATAGAAGTGCCGTGCTGAGAAAAATGCAGGCCGAGACTTCCCAATACACCAAGTTCTATTAGGACAAGTGAAATCGCAACCCATCTATACGCCTGTGTAGGAAATGATAAATATCTGTTTTTAATATTCTCCATCCAGAACATGGTCCCTGAATGATGCTTAGCCAGATACTTGGTGTCGCGATGCAAGAGGTGGGAGGCAGTTTCATTTTGTACGGTGTTATAGGCAGACCACTGAACACCGGACAAGGCGTCATCAGACTTTAGCTGCACCCCCAAAGGAGAGAGCAAGATATTCAGTCCCTTTCGAAAGAACAGGCATATATGCGTAATTATAAACGCTGCAAGAACACAGCAAGCCATAATGATGTCCTCATTCCCTACACAATATTTGTCATAATCAGCCTAAAGGTTCGATCATGACAGGAGTCCGTCCCTCAAGGTGAAGTGATATTTCAGCTTCACCGCGTGAATTAGCGGTAAACTTCTTCTCATTACTCCCCTTCACTTGGTATTCAATTCCCGCTTTTAAGCGCGCAAGCTTTATGTTGGAGATGCCGCTACTCTGACCGGGATATAGAACAAGATCGAGATCCTCTCCATGAGAACGTGCACGAGCCACCAATACATCAGGGTAAGGGACTTCATGTAAAAGCGGGCCTGTGAAGACCTCTTTGGGAGGACCGTTTAAAATAACTTCGCGCCACCAATTTTTCTTCAGCAGGCTTTTCAAAAATATCATTATGTTGATATTATTAGAACCACTTTCGTATCGCAAGACACCGTCACGGATGGATTTCCCGTATTTATCCTCTAAGGTTTTCAGGGATGCTTGAGCCAGCTTCTCATCCCCCATCTCACGCGCAAGGCCCAAAGTGGTCATACACACACCGATTTCAGAACGCTTATAATTTCCCACATCTATTTTATCCCAGCCGCGCAATTCAGCTTTTAAATATCCGTCATCATCGATGTCCAGAAATTCACTCCGCATAATATGCCATGTTCTTTCCGCAAGGTCTGGCAATAAGGGATGCGCCAACACCGCTGATTCGCTATCCGCCATGGTTGATGTCAAGGATGGGATGGTAAAACCGGTTAAACTTGATCGGATCGCAACAATGCGTCCGTCCAACGTTGTGAAATCGGATTCTATGCTCTTTTCAAATAAGTCTGAAATTTGATCGTAATAGTTATGATCATGCAACCGGTCATAGACTTTCAAGGACAAGGCCCCAAACAGATTACATGCTGAGTATATCCAGTTTGGCTCACATGGAAACAATCCAAGATCCGCTTTTTGGAAGTTTCTAAAGACACAGGATTCGATTGATGAGTAATCGTAAGTAAATGTGCGCTGGTCATCCCATTTCAACGATATAGCGTCAGGATGATCATATTGGTCATCCCCACTAGCCGATTGATAAAGACCAATCATGAGACCGAGATAGCCGGAATACATTATATTGTCATTGGGAATGGGATCGGGATTAGGGTCCAGATTACCCCACAGGTTTTCCCAGCGCCAATAAGACCAAATCTTTTTGTCCTGCACCTTTTCTATCAAGTTCCGTTGGGCCAGGGACAGATATCCATGAAAGTTAGGTGCATATTGAGATTGATAGACAGACAAGCCGTAAGACGCGAAATTTAACTGATAGCGCACGGACGCGGTTTGAAACTGATCGATAAAATCAAAACCGTCAAACTGATCAAGCGGTTGGAGGGCGCGATCCAGCACATAACGCGCAGCGGCTAATTGTTCCTCACTCAGCTCTGCTTGCAACACATTGTCCGCAGGCTGCGCGTTGATAGGGCGTTCTTTCACCTGCACCAGCATCCTATTGCGCGATTGAGCCCGCGTGATGGCCTGACGTTGAGTCGATCGGCTGGTGATGACCCCGTAAAGAACGAGTGCCACAATAGTTCCGACGGACACGGCAAGTGCGTAGCTGGCAACATATTCGCCAGTCGTCATAGCGGCAAGAAATGCGGCGCCAAACCAAACCAGAATTGGCGCCATAATATTTCCTGCGCCAAACCAAAAGATCAATGCCGCCGCGAACAACACCAACGTAAGAAGAATACTTATGAATGAGCCACTGGCGAGAAACCCGGCGCCCGGCCACATCAGCCCCATCCCCAATGCCTGTACGGCCGCATTTGCACCGAATAAAGCCGGTACAATACCAAAAACAAACAGGATTGCATAAATGATTGTAAAACGACGCAGCCGTTTCAGTGTTGCCTCGCCATGGGCTTTGTCACGGACCGGTATCATGAGACCAGCCGAGCCACTCAGTTCGCCACTCGCATCATATTCGCTGGATTGCATATTTAAACTATCCAAAGTCATCCAATTATTACTCTTCCAGCTGAAGCATAGGGCATAGTCTCAAACACTCCCATACTATTCACCAGTACAACAGTGTCGCCTCACACTACCTTTTATGATGATAGCGACCATGTCAGGAGAAAAACCTTAAGCCAGCGATGCGATATGCACGTTCATTATAGTATCATGTTTTAAGTTTGATAAAGATATTTTCTCGACTTTCATCTTATATGCGAACAACTCAAGAGAATAAAAACCAAATTACGGGCAAAGCAATAAAAAACCGGGGCCGCAAGGGACCCCGGTTTAGATGATCTGGAATCTTAAAGAATGCTACCATTCTTTGCGTATTTGGAAACCGTACATTCTTGGCTCGCCCACCATTTGGGGGACAATCCCACCTGCCGGATTTACCGTTTCCCCACGGACAAAGAACTCTTCATCCGTGAGATTGGTTCCAAAGACAGCCAACTCAAGGCCAAAGTCTTCTACTGTCACGCTCAGACGCGCGTTCAACAATCCCCGCGACTTTATATTGCTGACCGGTAATTCAGCAACAGAATTTCCGAATGTATAATTATCGCGCCAGGCATAATCAAGCCGAAGCGCCGCTTCACCGATTGGCAAAGGTTGCGTGTAGACTGCCGTGGCGCTAGCCTGCCATTTCGGCGTGTAGGCACGCACAGCCATCGGATCTTTGAAGTCGAACCTAATATAGGCCCCGGTACCCGATAACGTTAGATTATCGAATACGGCAACTGACAGATCCGTTTCAACGCCATCAATACCGGCATCACCGGAATTAATGGTTGCAGATGTCGGAAAAGTACCAGCAATAATGATAGACTGCTGAACATCCGCATAAAAGGTGTGGTAGTAATCAGCATTCCAGACAACCTGGCCGTCTGCAAAGAGACCCTTCATACCAATTTCAACATCAGTTGCCTTCTCTTCTTGGAACGGAGCAATACCGACGGCATCCAGCCCACGAATATTTTGACCTCCACTGCGGTTCCCCGAATTTCCCTTCGCGTATACCATAAT
Source organism: Alphaproteobacteria bacterium (assembly GCA_021774995.1). Lineage (GTDB taxonomy): Bacteria > Pseudomonadota > Alphaproteobacteria > SMXP01 > SMXP01 > JAJFIM01. The sequence continues at coordinate 13,486 of JAJFIM010000351.1, forward strand.
ATCATCGGTAACTTGAAAGTCGATACCAACTGTCCAGGAGAAGAAACTGAACTTATCCTTAGGCCTGATCTGGCACGTGAAATCGGGAAAGAAGACAAGACCCGGTGTTGCAGGATCATACAGGCAAACCGGACCCACTGGACCTGTGAAAATATCGGTCCCGCCGATCTGGTTACCACCAATGAGTTCCTTTGTATCTTCGGTATAACGAATACCTGCTGTAAAATCCAAACGGTCCGTCACCTGGTAAGTCGCATGAGCAAATCCTGATTTACTTTTGTTCTTCCCAACCGCAAGAAAATCAACATTGAGAAACGGCGAACGGACAAACGGATCCAGGGGCGATGGTACGCCAAACGGACTAAATGCCGGGTTCAAGAAACGCGATAATGTATTATCATCGCCTTCTTCATCAAAATAGAAGAAACCCGCTACCCAATCCAACCGATTATCGAATGAATTTCCGCTCAATTGCAGCTCCGCACTGTACTGGTCGGTTTCTTGGTCGAGCTGCGCTTGTACCGCCGGCAAATCACTTCCATCTGTATCGAACAGATAATTAGAGTCAACCTTTCGGTAGGATAGAACACCCTTGACGCTCACATTTTCGGTTAGCTCAAAATCACCGACAATGCTGACGCCGCCTGCTTCCGCTTTTGAAAAGGGCTCGATATCCGAGCGTGCCCTAAAAAAGTCGGTTGATGATCGGGCAAAACCCAGTCCGGTAAACATGTCACCAAAACGATTTTGGACCTGAGAACCGTTATTTTCACTCTTCCAGTAATCACCCGTTACACTGATCGTAGCGCGAGGCGAAAGATTCAATACGGCATTGATCCGGTAAGTTTCAGACTCAACGTCATCTTGTTCAATCGTTTTTGTTACCAAGCCTGTTCCAAAATCAACAACATCGAGTTTGGAATAGCCGTCGCGCCATTTGGCCTGACCTGCCACCCGGATTGCCAATTTGTCTTTCACAATTGGAAGGTTGACAGCGCCTTCAACGCTCCAGGCGTCAAAGTTGCCTACGCCAGCACCCACAAATCCGCTGAACTCCCCGCTGGGATCGGCTTTGCGCGAAATGACCTTAATCGTGCCGCCCGTCGTGTTACGGCCATAGAGCGTGCCTTGAGGGCCTTTCAGAATTTCTACGCGCTCGACGTCAAACAACTCCAACATAGCCCCTGAGGATCGGCCTACATAGGTATCATCCAGGTACAGGCCAACGGAAGGATCAAGCGTGATCAAACTGTCATCTTGAACCTGACCGCGCAAACTTATGGTCGCAGTTGCCGGCCCCCCGGTCGCTGAGACCACAGTCAAAGAAGGTGACAACAATTGCAATTTTTCAACGTCATCGATTGATGCTGACCGTAAATCCACACCGCTGAAATATGTCATAGCAATCGGAACGTCGCTAATTGCCTGCTCCCGCCGCTGCGCCGTGACAATGACTTCGTTAACTCGCCTGGCACCTTGATCCTGAGCCGCTATGGGTCCTGAACCAACACCAGCCATGACCGGCAGACTGAGAACCGCCAAGCTTAAACGCCAAGATTTTTGCATATTTCCCCCCTTAAATGGAAAAGCTTACACTGATAATACCCATTATTTTATTATGATACTATATCGAGGAATAATATTCAAGCTTTGACATGAAGAACTCACTCTCACCGGCATCCAATACGGTTTCAATAAATAAAAATGACGGCGCATCAATGTGTTTTAGCATCACTCATCAGCACAAACCAGAAACTGGAACCAGTGCCCTATGAATCGATTTTGCCTGGTTTGAAGCCAAAAAACACATAATTTCGGAAAGATCGTTGGGTGAAACCCAGGTGCCAAAATCGGTCTCAGGCATATCACGTCGATTTTGCGGTGTGTCAATTATGCTCGGGAGAACAGCATTGACCCGGATACCATGGCTCTGAACTTCCTTCGAAAGACTCTCCGTCAGATGAAGTATGATACCCTTAACAGCACAATAAACGCCCATATGAGCCTCACCAGTCAGTGCCGCCCGCGCGCCAACATTAACAATTGCCCCACCGCGTCCCCCGGAGATCATTTTTGGCACCGCAGCACGCACACAATTCAAAAAAGTGCGTACATTGATATCGAACATATGATCCCAGTCATCATCACTAAACTCATATACAAGAGGTCCCATAACAAACCCGCCCGCAATGTTAAATAGAGCGTCAACAACGCCAATTTTTTCAAATACGGCGCGCGTGGCATCTCTATCGGTTAAATCCACATGATGCCGGGTTAACCCAGATGGAACTTGAAATGAATCAGAGTTATTAAACTGTATATCAAGTGCCGCCACAGTGCCGCCCAATGACAATACCCTGTCAACAACAGCCTGACCCAGAACACCGGCAGCACCAGTTATAACTACATGTTTTCCTGAAAACTCAAGCATGAGTGGAAACCTTCTCTGTAGATTACCGTCACGATAACCGATAGACTAAACGCGCAATCAGAGATTCAGGAAAGAGACGTGATAAAATAGGCATCATGAAACTTCCCGCCCCAATCATCACAAAAGCCTTACCTGCTATCATGCCCCGATAACCAGCCCGCGCCACCTGATCCGCCTTAGCAGCCCGGGTAAAATTCATATTGATAATCGATCCCTTTTTTTGCGGTCTTAGATTGGCAGTTTCGGAAAAATTTGTCGCGACTGATCCGGGCGCAAGACAAGTCACCGTGACATTGTCGTCGAGCAATTCGGCCCTCAGCGCGACTGAAAATCGGTTGACATAGGATTTGGTGGCCCCATAGGCCGCCAATAAAGGTGATGGTGTATAACCGGCCATAGATCCGATATTAAGAATACGCCCTGATGCGCGTTTTTTCATATCCGCACCAAATAAAATACAAAGTTTGGTGAGGGTCGAGATGTTCAATCGGAACATGGTATCAAGGCGATCAAGATCGCCTTCTACAGCGCGCCCAAAAATTCCGAAACCAGCATTATTGACCAACACATCAATATCAATTCCTTTTTCACGGCAATAGGCATGCAAATGACGGGCCGCATCCGGCTCGGACAGATCCATAACCAACGTTTCGATGACCCCGCTTTGCGGATCAAGCTCTTGTTTTAAGTTTTCCAGTTCATCGCTCAACAAGCTGACCGCTAGAACCTGATAGCCATCCGCCACAAGCAATCTGGTCAACTCGTACCCAATGCCGCTTCCCGCGCCTGTTACCAATGCATGTTTTGCTCCCACAGCATCCCTTTCCCGCTTCATTGTCAGTTAGGCCCGAACGATATCTTAACTAGTATCATATTTAATAAATGGTCAAGGTCTGATGCGTATTGCTTACAACAAATGACCCTCGTTCTACAAACTGCCTGGATTGATCAATATTTAGGTCGTTCAGTGATTATAATCGAGACCGCAGCATTTTTTGCATTCTCTCGCCATATGGCGGCCGTATAAATTGACCAAGATCCACCCAAGGAGCCTTAAAAATAGCCTTAGCGTGACTGAAAGTCAGAAATCCGGTGCGCCCATGATAGGCCCCAATACCGCTCTCTCCGACACCGCCAAAGGGAAGGGCCTCGACCGCCGCATGTAAGATGACATCGTTCAATGTCACTCCGCCGGAAGTTGTTCGTTCAATCACTTGTCTTTGCTCTTTTTTATCCTTGCCGAAAAAATAAAGCCCCAAAGGCCGAGGGCGACGATTGATATATGCAATGACGTCTTCCAATGATTCATAAGTCTTAATAGGCAGTATGGGACCAAAAATCTCATCTTCCATCACCGCAAGTCCTTCACCTGGATCAATAACCAGAGTCGGAGGAAACTTAGTTCCATTGTAACAGTTGAAATTCTCCTTTGCCGGATTAATCTGAACCACCTGCATGCCATAGGAACGCGCTTGATTCACATAGTCACTCAATCTTTGGTGATGGCGGGCACTAATGATCGAGGTATAGTCGTCGTTGTCGATCAGGTTCGGATACATCTGGCCAATGGCGTCCGTAAATTCAGAAACAAAGGCCTCAAGTAGTTGTTTAGGGATAAAAACATAATCCGGCGCCAGGCAAATCTGCCCTGCATTCAAGGTCTTACCGGCTGCAATCTTTAGAACTGCATTGCGTAAATTTGCCTTCTTGCCGATGATCGCCGGGGACTTACCCCCCAATTCCAATGTCACAGGCACCAGATTGGCCGCAGCGGCCTGCATCACTTTTTTACCGATCGATGTTGCGCCCGTGAAAAACAAATGATCAAATTTTAACTGACTAAAGACCGCACCCACCTCAGGCCCACCAGTCACAGCATACACTTCGGTCTCATCAAACGAATCATGTAGAATTTCAGCCAGAAGCTCCGATGTTTTGGGTGTGAATTCCGACAACTTGATCATCGCCCTGTTCCCCGCCGCCAAGATTTGCGCCAATGGTTGCAAAGCCAAGGTTACAGGGAAGTTCCAGGGGCTGATAACACCAACTACTCCCAATGGCTGGTATTCAATCCAGGCTTTGGCGCCAAACAGGGAAAATGGCAGGCCAGATGAACGACGTTCCGGCTTCATCCAGCTGCGAACATGATTTCTTGTCTGTTTGATCGGACCCTTGATGCCGAGAATATCAGTTAAGATCGATTGAATGGTCGAGCGGTGGCCGAAATCTGCGCTCATGGCTTCGACAAGGGCGCCACCATGACGATCCAGGATCGCCAACAAACGATCAATACGACCGACGCGCACAGCTGCGCTATCTGGCCCTTTTTCCAGATAATCATCCCTCTGACGATCAAGCGCCGTTTGCAAGTAAACGACAATATCACCTGTATGAGACACTGGATCAGGCTCCGACTAAGAAAAGGCGTATCGGTTATACTTAAATAGTATTATATTTAAATCAAGCCATCACCTGCCCGCATGCGTTTAGTGAGAGGGGGGAGCGTTATAAGGATAACTTGCCGTGTGGACTCAATAGTCTTCACACCAGGCGCACGCTATGGCCGCCATCCACCGGAATTGCCGTTCCCGTCATAAAACCAGAGGCTTCACTGGCCAAGAGAAGCAAAGGTCCGTTGAGTTCCTCCAAACGTCCCAGCCTTCTGGGTGGTATTTTACGCATATAAGCCAGACCGGCATCACTTTCAAAAAACGCCTCATTCATTTCAGTGCTAAAGTAGCCGGGACACAACGCGTTCACACGGATATTCTTATCGAACAACTCCAGCGCTATAGCGCGTGTCAACTGGATAACGGCGGCTTTGGATGTGGCATAGGCAGATTGTAAGGGCTGCACACCCAGCCCCAAAATCGACGCGATATTGATGATCGATCCGCCCTTTTTGGCCTGCGCCAACCGGCGCGCGCACTCAAAGCTAACATGGCGCACACCGGACAGATTGGTTTGCATAACGAAAGTCCAATCCTCTTCAGTCAATTCTAAAAAAGGCCCTGGTTTCGCCACACCGGCATTGTTAACAATGATATCAGGTACACCAAAAGCTTTCTCAGCCTCATCAAACGCCGCCTCGACGCTGCCTGCTTGCGTAACATCCATGGCAACGACACAGACTTGGGAGAGAGAATTCAAAGAGGTTGCCAATTTTTCAAGCCGGTCAACTCGGCGGGCTGCTATCACGACATTCGCTCCCTCCTCGGCAAGAACTCTGGCGAAATGTTCCCCGAATCCACTTGATGCGCCAGTAACCAAAGCAACTTTACCGGAGATATCGAACAGATTGTGAACCATGATATTTTCCCCCGTCATTTACCACCAGCCAGTACAATTAGCTTAATCATGATGGCGGGTTGCATAGCAGAGCTTACATAGTCCACTCTTTCTTAGGGAACAACAGTTTTAGAACAGCATCGTTTTTGAATCGAGTTTTAAAGCCCAAGAATAAAAAGACATGTTAGATGACGCAAACCGAGTGGCAGTGGTCAAGTGACTTTCTTCGTTAAAGAATGAAACGTAGCCTAACCCGTGAAGTGCGCCTCTTCACCGCGGCGCCGGTTCTCAGTACGGATCAATTTGACGTCACCCGTGGGAGAGCGGGCAAGACGGCTGAGCTTGATGATCAGATCGGGCAGCGAGACGGCAGGCGTTGCGGCCAGGGCCAGATCAATTTGATCGAGGCGCTCCATGATCTTCTCGTGGGGGGAGTGTCATAATTATTGTGTAAACGGCTAATACCGGCATGCTTATCCTGAAGGAGAGACGCATGTCCAGAATGACGAAAACGCCTGAAATATCCGACGCCGTACTTGATGAACTTTTGAAGGATTACGAAAATCCGGAGGACCTGCTTGGCCCTGACGGTCTTTTTAAAGAGCTCAAGAAACGGATGGTTGAGAAAGCGCTTGGCGCTGAGCTAACGGGCCATCTTGGCTATGATAAATCCGATCCAGCCGGTTACGGCAGCGGCAACAGCCGCAACGGCGCGAGCAAGAAAACGGTGACCTCAGAGGACGGCTCGGTTGAGATCGGTGTGCCACGCGACCGCAACGGCTCTTTTGAACCGCAACTCGTGAAGAAGGGTCAAACGCGGATCGACGGCTTCGACGATAAGATTATCTCAATGTATGCGCGCGGCATGTCGGTTCGGGAAATACAAGGCCATTTAAAGGAGCTTTACGGCGTCGCCGTATCTCCCGACCTGATTTCCCGTGTGACTGATGCGGTTGACCCAACCCCTTTGAACGCAGCCATGTTGAGATAGTATAATTGGCTGAATCAAAGGAGGTTTGAGCTGTCCGGGAAAAGATATAGCTGTCCCTTCCATTTATTCTATCCGCATACATTTTTCAGTCTAACATTCTGTATTATGAGCAAGATTTCGAGAATGAGGTTGACAGCTTAGGCAGCCTGACGTCCATAGCGATGATGCAAGCCGCCAACTTGAGGAAAAGAGATGACTTTCCCAACTCCAGACAGATTCCGCCTATGATTTGGCGTGTCTTTTTTTAAAGAAAGGTGAGTTCGGCTTGAGTTATAATAATCGGCATATGATTTTAGAGCCTTATGCAAATGACTACGGTTGAAAACAACAATATGGTCTGTGCATTCTCGCCTTATAGATCCGATTAATCTTTCAGCATACGCGTTTTGCCACGGTGATCTTATTGCAGTTCTAACTTCTTTGATTTTCATAGACCGTAATCGATTTTGGAATATCAGACCGTAGATTCTGTCGTTATCTCGGATTAGATATCTCGGCGCTTCATTCCAAGGAAAAGCTTCAACGATCTGCCGCGCTGTCCATTCCGCTGTTGGACTTGCCGTGATGGCAAAGTGCACAAACCTTCTTCTCGCATGAGCAATCACAACAAAGACAAAGAGCAATTGAAAATTGATTGTCGGTACGACGACAAAGTCAATGGCGGAAATGCCATCAGCATGATTGCGTAGGAATGTTTTCCAGGTCTGAGATGGCGGTTTATTGAGCCGAAGCATGTACTTGGAAACAGTAGATTGAGCAATGTCAAATCCAAGTTTGAGAAGCTCACCATGTATCCTCGGAGCTCCCCAAAGTGGGTTCTCCCGGCACATTTGACGGATTAAAGCCCGTAGCTCTCTGTCTGTTTTTGGCCTACCAAGACTTCTCAACCTACTTTTCAAAATCCAATATAATTTGAATCCCTTGCGATGCCAACGAATGACAGTTTCGGGTTTGATGATCCTGATCGTCTCGAGGATTTCGGGCTGAATCCGATAAAGCCAAACAAACAAGAGGCGGTCGGCTTTTGTTAGATTTAGTCGCTTGGGCGCGTTTCTTTGAAGAACGATCAACTGTTGCTGTAAAGCGACTATTTCCAGCTTCATATCTTGCTCTGATTTGAACAAGCCGAAAACAAAGACGCTAAAAATGTTCCATATAAAGCTCATGCTCTGAGCTTAGGATGATTCGCGAAAACCGCAGAATCTCACCGCGGATGGAATAAATGGTAGGGACAACGGTTTGGTGGCCCCGGCCGGACTCGAACCGGCACTCCAGTTGCCCGAAAGCAGATTTTAAGTCTGCTGTGTCTACCAATTCCACCACGGGGCCGCCCGCCTCAAAACCAGTTGCAAATCAACACCGGCTTTAAGAGAGGTCTCGCGTTTTAAGGGGATTTTCCTATCTATACAAGGTTCGAGGGATCTAAATTCGGCGCGGCGCCGGAATCAGTGATCATGGCTAATACTTCAGCGAAGGCCGCATCGATCTGCTCGCGATCCACTGAACGCAATACCAGAGTGACGCCATAAGCCTCTGCCCGGTAATAAGGATAAGAGCCGATTGAAACGAGAGTAAAGGCATTTTGAATCTCACCCAGACGGTAGGCGATAGCGCCTTCCGCCAACTCCGCCCCCACTGACCGGGTTAGCATGGGCGCGCCCCCCACCAGTCGGTCTTTTAGACTTTCCAACATTGCCCTGTTGACACGCGGGATCCCCGCCAGAACAAACACATTGCCGATCTGAAAACCCGGCGCTTTGCTGACCGGATTGTCGACCAACGCAGCCCCCACAGGCGCGCGCGCCATGCGGCGGCGGGCGTCATTAAAGTCACCGTCTTCATAATGATCCTCAAGCACCGCCAGAGCTTCACGGTTAAATTCAACTTCAACGCCAAAGGCCGCCGCAATAGCGTCCACTGTGATATCATCGTGAGTGGGGCCAATGCCGCCCGTAGTAAAAACATAGTCATAATCGGCGCGCAGCGCGTTCACTGCTCCGACAATCATAGTCTGGACATCGGGAACAACGCGTACTTCAGCCAATTTGATGCCAAGCTTTTCCAGCCAAATGGCCAGATAGGAAAGGTTGGCGTCCTCCGTCCTACCTGAGAGAATTTCATCGCCGATGATCAATAGGGCCGCTGTAACGGATTTGGGGGGTGGCGTTGACATGGTTCGAAATGAAGCCTTCATCTTCGTGCATTTTAAGTACACAGCATCTTACCGCAACGAACTCATTCTCAACAGAGCGGCAAAGACGCTTATTTGTCCTGGATGGCTTGAGGCTTGACGCGGATCGCTTTATTCTCGCGTCCCATGAAACTCCCCGCCCCGCTGCTCCACGGACGCCTCATTAAGAGATATAAGCGCTTTCTCGCAGATGTCGAGTTAGAGAACGGCGCCCAAATAACGGCCCATTGCGCCAATCCGGGTTCTATGACGGGGCTCAAAGACCCAGGTTTCGGCGTATGGCTGTCGCAAAACAATAATCCGAAGCGCAAGTTGAAATATTCTTGGGAATTAGTTGATGTGGGCGGCTCATTGGTGGGCATCAACACGAACTTTGCCAACCGGATCGTCGAAGAAGCCCTCGCGAAAGAGGCTATTTCAGAATTGACGGGATATGACGCGGTGCGGCGTGAAGTCCCTTACGGCGAAAACAGCCGTATCGATTTTTTACTGCAAAATCAGAGCGTAATCACGTCATGCTATGTTGAAGTTAAAAGCGTCACCCTGTCGAGGCAAGCGGGCGTCGCAGAATTTCCCGATGCAGTGACAACCCGCGGCGCAAAACATTTAAGGGAGCTGGGGCGTATGGCGCAGCAAGGCCACAGAGCAGTCATGCTATATCTGGTGCAACGCACCGATTGCACGCGCTTTAGGCTTGCTGGCGACATCGATCCAGCCTACAAAAGCGCATTCTATGAGGCGCGGGCGCAAGGTGTTGAAACCTTGTGCTATACTTGCCATATCTCCTCTGCTGAAATCACGGTAGCGCATGCATTGGAAACTATTTAAGGTAAGAAAACTCAATCTTAATCAGCGCATATGCATAGTACGGGGTTATGGAATGAGACAGTTAAACGAGCGAGCTTCATCTTAAATGAATTATGTCACTGCCGCGACAAGTCCGACGCGCAATACCGGGCAGATTAAAATTCACAAGCCGGAAGATTTTGAAGGCATGCGCCGCGCTGGTCGCCTTGCGGCGGAGTGCCTGGACATGCTGACGGCTCACGTGACGCCGGGCGTCACAACTAACGCGCTGGATAAATTGGTCTTTGACTTCACGCTCGACAACGGTGCGCTGCCCGCCTGCCTTTTTTATCGCGGTTACACCAAAACTATTT
>JAJFIM010000352.1 GCA_021774995.1 Alphaproteobacteria bacterium
ACTCTCTCCTTCGTGCAGGCAAAGGGAGAATCCGGCTTGGTAATAGCAGTTCAGAAACTGGCAGTAAAGAGACGTGATGTTGATGACGGAGTTGAGATATCCCTCAAAACCGGCATCCGTCCATAGCGGGCTGCTGATCATGACCGCGTGACTGTTTGTTGAAAATTCAAATGTGCGCGAAAGAACGGGAGATTTTAAAGAATTTGGCCGGACGATGCTTAATCGCGCATGTTCCGTTACGGAATTCATCTGCAAAGGCTCCGGCTGACTTTCCGTCAGAGGCGCCGCTGAATCATGGCGGGGAATCCCCTCAACCCAGCGGAGTTGCCCGTCTTTATCCATCCAACTGAGAGAAATAACTTCTTCGTTGTGCTCAATGGTGTTTTTTGCGTCCGCGCGCCACAGGGCTTCGGGTACGCCGCCCGCCGCCCGCCAACGCGCCGTCATGCGCTGTAGCATATCCACATGCACAATACTGGCCTGCATGAGTTTGCGTTTCGTCGTCTGAGATTGCGCCGTCGCCAGGCTCCCAACATGCTCTGACTGGTCTTGAATCAGTTTTTGCGTAAAGAGAAGCGTCAAGGCCGCTCCCAGGAAAAACACGATAAAAGGCGCCGTACGCTGAACAAGTGGACGACGATAACAGGGCGTCCATTTGAAACGGATTTTTTCTTTTGGGGAAGCGGTGGAAGGCATGTGTTTCTTTTTCTTATTCTTGTGAAAGAGAAAGATAGACCACGCGTCCTATAAAAGTGTAAATGCCGGGAATTGTGTACAGAGTCTTAATGATTCTGCATCCATCCCATTTCAATAACATTCGTTAAGAATTTAAGGTCTTTACGAGAGGCCCGTGTTTTCAAGCTGGTCTTTCAGTCTATGCCTGAAACGAAACATGAAGAGGGCGATGATGGCGGTGACGGATCCACTTATGATGAGCGGGGGAGAGAACCCAAAAAAGACTGACATCCATCCCAAACTGACCGCCCCCAACGCAGGTCCGCCGCGCAATGTGAGTGACCACAGGCCCATCACGCGGCCGCGCATATGATCGTCAACAGTGGATTGAATAAGCGTTTGCGAACCTGTTCCGCTCACCACATGGGTAAATCCCAGGACAGCCATAATACCGGCGCCCAACCAAAAAATATGCGTAGACGCAAACAAAGCGACGCCCACGCCATTGATCGCAATACTGCCCAGCGTCAATCTGGTCAGCCCGGAGACGTTCTGCTTTTGCGCAAGGTAAAGCCCAGCCAATATGGCGCCGCCCCCCATGCAGGCGGTGAAGATCGCCAACCCTTCAGGCCCTTTTGAAAAAACACTGTCCACCAGACCCGGCAGCAGATCGCCGAGGGGGCGCACGAAAAGCGCTTCGATGGAGAGGATTAAAATGAGCGAAAAAATGGCCGTTTTGGATCGGGCGTAACGCCACCCTTCAACAAAATCAGTAAGAACCTGGGTAACAATGTGCGCCGATTGCCGGGGCTTTGGCTGGGTCGGCGGCAGGTTAAGCGCGATCAGGGCAAGAATAACTGCGACATAGCTTAACGCATTGAACCCGAAGGCGGTGGCGACTCCAAAAGATGAGATGATGATCCCGGCAATCGCGGGTCCAAAAACCCGCGCGATGTTAAAGGCGACCGATGAGGTCGCAATCGCGGCGGTGAGATCTGCTTTTGGGATCAAACTTGGTATGAGCGCAAGGCGGGCCGATTGACCGAGCGCAAAGGCAAGGCCTGAGTAGAATCCTAAAAACAGCAGCAGGACAGGCGTGATCTGATCCAGCGCAGTGAGGAGGCATAAGAGCGTGGCCTGCAGGCACGCCAGGCTCTGCGCCAGGACGGCAAGCTTGCGCCGGTCAAAACGATCCGCCAGAACGCCGCCAAAAGGCGTGATTAAGAAATTTGGGATGAATTCCGCCAAAGCGATCGCGCCCAGCCAGGCGCCTGATCCGGTGAGCTCCCAGATCAGCCATCCCATCGCCAAACGCTGCACCCACATGCCGATAAGGGAGATTGAACTCCCCGCCATATAGAGTGCAAAATTACGATGAGCGAGCGCGCGGGCAAACGATCTGAATTTGATGGTATTGAGTGTCATACATGGGCCACTGCCGCTTTATTTTTTTCGTCCACGGCCGGAATTTAGGCGGCGCGCCTGTGCCGAATTACAAAAAAGCTCAAAAGAAGAGAGGGAATCATGAGTGCGCTTCCCACCATAAAAGGTATGTTGTGTCCGAAATTTGCAAAAATGAACCCCGCGCTGGCCGGGCCAATCACGCGCGCCAGCGACCCTATCCCCTGATAAATTCCTAAGACAAAACCTCGTTCCGAAGGCTTGGCTTCTTTTGACACCAGGCTGGTGATGGACGGGTTGAAAAGTCCGCTGCCAATGGCCAAGACCGCTAACGCAATCAGAAGAGACGTCAAAGCCGATGCATTCGCCAGCAGTACATAGCCAATGACTGAGACGGCTAATGCGGCGAGGAGAAGGTGGTTTTCTCCGAACTTTTTAGTGAGAGGACCAATCAATCCTCCTTGAACGATGACGCCGATGATCCCGACAAAGGAGAGGACCGTGCCGATGCGACTGGGTCCATAGTTGAATTCGACATTGGCCCAGAGCGCAAAAGTCGATTCGAACAGAGCCCAGGAGCCGACAAAGAGGAAACCAATGATGACAAATACCGCCAGCACTTCGCCGTGAAATGTCATATGCAATTGTTTTGCAAGGCGCACCTTGGGTTTTTTTGCAATTTCGTCCCTGATTTCAGGCTTCAAACTCTCAGGAAGAAAAAAGATGACGCCTAGGAAAGCCGCGAATGACAGTCCCGCAGACACCAGGGCGGGCAGGTGATAATTGGCCGTGGCGACATCCGGGCCCGCCAGCCAGCCTCCCATCACCGGGCCAAAAATAAAGCCGAGGCCAAAGGCGGCGCCAATCATTCCCATGGACTTAGAGCGATTTTCATTGGTCGAGATGTCGGTGGCGTAGGCATAGGCGGTTGCGATATTGCCCGCCATCACGCCGCCGAACACGCGGGCGAACATCAGCAGGGAGAGAGAGTCCGCCACGGAAAGGATCAGATATGAGATCACCGTCCCCCCCAATGTCCAAATGAGGATAGGGCGGCGGCCATATTTATCGGAGAGTTTTCCGGTGATGGGCGCCGTAACGAATTGCGCCAAGGAATAGGCGGCGATGGTCAATGTGACGATTTCCGCGCCAACGCCGAGCCGCAGCGCATAAAAAGGCATTAAAGGGATGACCAGCCCGAAACCGACCAAATTGATGAAGACGATAAGAAATAGTATGGGCATGGACGGGTATCCTTGGAGAAACAGGCGGTTTTGGTTTTGTGACTGATTGGTCAGTAAAATGAAGGCGACAGCGCATTTCATTAAAGAACGCGCGTGTCTTTGACTTTCTTTTCGATGTGAGCCGCCAGGGTGACTTGGTCTATCAGGCGTTCGAATCGCTTTAACAGTATGGACCAGCCTTGCTCTGATTCAATGTCCTCTCCCATATAGGGAAGATTATGGGCCGCGCGCATGGACAAATAGCTGGCCGCCGCCATGAGGATAATCGCAAGGGAATGCTGATCTTTATCGTCCAGGATATGCGTCTGGTCAAACACCGCCCGGTGTTCCTTGCCCAATTGCGCCCGCACATGCGAGAGGGCTTCTGAAATTAGGGTGGGTTTGAGAAACTGTTCGGCAAGAAGTTCAATACGAAGAGGGTGTTTTTTGAGCGAATTGGCGTGATTTATAACCATATTTTTGAGTTGCTCAGCCGGATCTTCAGGCGGCGCCGCGCCTTTTGGCGCGCCGAGCAGTTCCTCATGATCCGGCCAGATCTTGTATTTTTCTCCCCAGGCTTTGACCAGGCCCGGCAAGCCGCCGAAGTAGTTGTAGAGCAGGCCTTTGCCGATCCCCGCTTCCTTGATCACGTCGTTTACGCGGACATTGCGCAGGCCGTCCCGTGATACCACCCGGTGAAACGCATCAATGATTTGCGCTTCCGTGGCCTCGCGTTTGAGGCGGCCTTTTCCTTTGGAAGACTGGAGGCGGGGTTGGGTCATGGCTGATTTCGTTTCGGTTCGTTTGGGGGCGGTGTGGTTTCACTGAATGAAATTAGAACATTATATGACTGATAGGTCAAATTTAATCTTGTATTTACAAGCATATCTGGTAAAGGTACATCTTGTTGAGCAGGGTAGAGAGTGTTTCAAATTTATCTGGGTGAGAGGAAAATGAGTGAAATGAGCGCTGTGTGTGAAGGAAAAAAGACTTTTCTGTCCAGGTTGGGTTTTTGGGGCTTGGCGCTGGCCGCCATTTTAATTCCCACCGGCCTGATGGCGCATGCGGGCGCCCATGGCGTGGTGATGGACCGGATGGCGATCATGATAACCAATGGCGAGGCCCGCGCCGATATTGAAAACATGTTGTTCGGGGACGCCGCTTACGATGCGGAGCGGGTCAAAAACCTTGCCGGCGCAATTGCGGAAAAAGCCGGTGAAGAAATGACCAAATTGTTTCCCGAAGGCACGTCCCATGATCCGAGTCTCGCTTTGCCGGTTATTTGGGATGAGTGGGGCGCATTCGAGGAACTTGCCCAGGAATTGAGGCGCAACGCGCGCAATCTGGAGGTCGCGGCGGATCAGCAAACCATGCATGGAGATGGAGCTTCGCAAGCTCAAGGGGCTGATGAACGCAATGTGCAGCAGGCGTTTGAAGCTCTTGCGGAAACCTGTGATTCGTGCCATCTCAAATTTCGTGAACAATTATGATAAAGGAGCTTCTCATGCGGCGCATATATATCAGCCTCGCGCTGGCCATTTTCGGCGTCGCTGGAGCATTGGCCCCCGCTGTCGCCCATGGTCCCGTGAAACGCAATTCAGAACTGCAAACCGGTCAGGCGCGCTTGTTCACGGCCGACGCCGCCACGGGTGAAATAGTCGCCATTGATCTGCCGGACGCCACGTCCATTACGCGCTTGTCAACGCCGCCTTTTGTGATGTCGATGGCGGTCGGCTCAGACGCTAAATATTTGTTCGCCATGCGGGGGCGCGATACGGACCGCGACTGGATCACCGTGATCGATACCGGTATGGATCAGGAGACCGGCGAAGTGCGGCCGCCATTTATCGCGCGCACTTTGCTGGGTGAGGCTCCGACGACGGGCGGCGTACATGACGGGACACTGCCCACTATTGGCGGCAAAGACACTCTGTATATGGATAATACGGCCGAAATCGTCGTTTTTCAAAATGACAATTTCAACGGATATGAGAGTCTCGACGCGCGGCGGTATAAACTTGCAAAACCTGATCATTATCATGCGCTTGAGGCGGGGGACAATATCTATGTGGGTCATTTGCGCAATGGATTTGTTCAAGTCCTGAACCGGGAGAGCGGCGAAGAAATTGCGCGCATCCAGGGATGCCCCGGTCTGCACGGTCTTGCTTCCGATCCGGAAACGGGACGCCTGTTTTTTGGTTGCGCCCCTAACATGCTGGTGATCGGTACGCGCGGCGAGGAGACGAACAAAGTGGTCGGGCGTTTCTCGTATCCTGAAAGCCAACGCGTAGCGGCTTTTCTCAAAGGTAAGGGCCGTGTGTTCTGGGGGTATACGGAAGGAACATTGCCGCAACTTTATCGGCTTGACTTGGCCGTCGAGCCTTATGTGTTTGAGACAATTCCCGTCGCCTCATCCGTTCAGGTAAACACATCCCATGACGGCGCTTATTTGCTCGCGTTAACGCGCGCCGGCGTGCTGGAAATACGCGATGGCGGCACGGGAGACTTGCTTCGCTCGGTCGAAGTGTCCAAACCTTTCGCCGCGGACTTTCATGAACATACCGACAAAGCCGTTTTGCCCGATATATTGACCTTGGGCGGCCTCGCTTATGTCAGCCTGCCGACTGAAGGGGCAATTGCTGAAGTTGATTTGGAGGCGGGCGAAGTGATCCGGCATTTGGATATTGGCGGCGAGCCCACGCGTCTCGTGCTCGCGCCATGGCCGGAGGCGCAAGAGTAAAGGGCGCGCGCTCCCTCCATATTATTCCCGCCCCACCCCTCCTCTGTCATTCCCGCGCAAGCGGGAATCCATGTTGCGTTCCAGTTACAGATTGATCCCCGCTTCCGCGGGGATGACAAGGGGAATAGTAAGGTCGGAGATGAATGTGTGCGCTCAACCCGCGCGTTTGAGAAGGGCTTGGCGCTCAGCCTCCATTTCTGGGGGCAGGCGATCACCGAAGCGATCGAAAAAGGGTTTTTGATCTTGCCCTTCCGCTTTGGCTTCCCCACTGTCGATGGACATGACTTTGTTGAAGGTTTCTTCGCTAAAATCGAGCCCTTGCCAGGTGATGTCCTTATAATGAGGCGTCAGGCCAAAGGCGCTGGGCGCGGCGTCAACCGCGCCGTTCACCCGGTCGAGAATCCATTTCATCACGCGCATGTTTTGGCCGAAACCGGGCCAGATAAATTTGCCGTTTTCGTCTTTGCGGAACCAATTGACCCGGAAGATCTTTGGCGGATGGCTAAGCTTGGCGCCGAACTCCAGCCAGTGGGTCCAGTAATCGCCCATATTGTAGCCGCAAAAGGGCAGCATCGCCATGGGATCGCGGCGAATGGCGGCTTGATTGTCGGCGGCCGCGGTGGCTTCCGAGCCCATGGTGGCGGCCAGATAAACGCCGTGGCGCCAATCGGTCGCCTCATAGACCAGGGGAAAAGTTTTGG
>JAJFIM010000353.1 GCA_021774995.1 Alphaproteobacteria bacterium
GCGAAAAATATGCATGAAGCCATGCCTTGTCTTGATGAGAATAAACCGTGGATTTCGGGCGAAAAAGCGCACGGCGCGCCTTATTTGTCAAGAGCGCCATTTTAAGGCTTGGGGGCGACAAGTCCTTGCCTATGGTCTATAGCATGGCGCCCATGGACACCATCACCACAACAAAAGATCTCGGCGCCGCGTGCCACGCGCTGGCGAGCGCCGACTATGTCACTGTCGACACGGAATTCATGCGCGATTCCACCTATTGGCCGAAGCTTTGCTTGATCCAGATCGCCGGACCGCAAGACGCCTTTATCATCGATCCGCTCAGCCCTGACCTGGACCTGGCGGCTTTTTATGACCTGCTCCGCGCTGAATCTGTGGTCAAAGTGTTTCACGCCGCGCGGCAAGACCTCGAAATCTTCTTCCATGAGGGCGGCGTGATCCCCAAACCGCTCTTTGATACGCAAATCGCGGCCATGGCCTGCGGCTTTGGCGATTCAATCGGCTACGACAATTTGGTCAAAAGCCTGACCAATGCGCATATTGATAAATCCTCCCGCTTTTCCGACTGGAGCCGCAGGCCACTCAGCCCGCAGCTCCTCGACTATGCGTTGGGCGATGTCACCCATTTGCGCAAAGTCTATGAAATTTTGCATGAGCAATTGCACAAGGCCAAACGAGAGGGCTGGCTTGAGGAAGAAATGGGCATTCTGTCCAGCCCCGGAACCTATAACCTCAATCCGGAAGACGCCTGGCGGCGTTTAAAATTGCGCAATTTGAAAAAATCCCGAATCGGAATTTTGGTGGAAGTCGCCGCCTGGCGTGAAGCCCAAGCGCAGTCGCGCAACATCCCCCGCCAACGCGTGGTCAGAGACGACGCCCTTTCCGACATCGCGGCGCGCCGTCCAAAAAACGCCCAAGACCTGGAGGATTTACGCGGATTGCCTAAAGGCTTTTCGCGCTCTCAAGCGGCGGCCGGCCTGCTGGACGCCGTTCAACGCGGCGCGAACATGCCCCCTGACCGCATTCCCCAAATTGAGAAACCAGCCAAGAACGCAAACAAGAACGGGGCGTTGCTTGAGCTTCTGAAAGTTCTTCTCAAACTCCAATGCGAACGGTTTAACGTGGCGCAAAAGCTTGTGGCCAATATGGCGGATCTCGAACAAATTGCGACGTATGCAAATGCCGATGTTCCCGCTCTTAAAGGATGGCGCGCCGACGTTTTTGGCGAAAGCGCATTGAAGCTAAAGCGCGGGGAGATCGCCATTTCCCTCAACGATCAGGAACTCGTGCTCGTTCCCGTGGAAAAAAAATAGCGCAGCGCAACATCGCGTTCATTACAGAATTTGTATTTCAGGCTCCAGCTTGAGCGCCCGCCCAACCGGCGCAAGGCGTTTGTCGACAGCCTCTCCAACAAGATTAGCGTGCATTTCGGGGACCGATAAAATAAGTTTTTCTCCTATTTTCAATGACGCGTCCGGCAGAATCCCGACAGCGCCTCCCGCCAATGTCGCGCCCAACCGCACCAAAAGCCCTATCAATCTCGCCCTCTGGCGGCGCTCGCGAGAAAGCGCAGGCAATGATAAATCCGCCCCTACCGCGCCGCTCCCCTCATAACGATGAAACACGCCAAGAGCGATAAAAAGCCGCTCGTCATGCGTAACAGCGCCCAAGGGTCCAAAGAGAATTTCGTGAAATGCATTCTCACCGCGGTGATCGGGATGAGAGCGCCATTCAATATCGCTCAGCAGACAGATCGCTTCTCTTAACTTACCTAGCCGGACTGTTTCCTCTTCCCCGGTCATTTGTTCAAAGAACGCCTGCGTCCACGGAATAAGCTCTTGTTCAAAAGACGGCGCCCGACTCAATCTACCGGCCATTTCCCGGCAAGAATGAATAAGCGGATCTTGCGCTTTAAATTCTTCGGAAAAACCCTCATAGAGCAACCCTTCGCGAAGCCCGAAGGCGGAAATAACGATGTTCTCCACCGGACTATTGAGCAACAGGCGTTCTAAAACAACAGCGCCGAAGGGCAGGCTTTCAAGACGGCGGCTCGAAATATTGGGTAATTTTTTCAGCGAGGCCACACTCTGCTCAGAAATAAGATGCGCCAGATCAAGCGCCTCGCGCCGGGAAATAATGTAATTTTGCAAAACGTGCAGATCATATTTGCGCTGCTCCATATGAATGCGCGCCAGAACGCGCCACGCGCCGCCCACGGCGTAAAAGTCTCCCTTGACGTCTCCGATCCATGGCGCCCGCTCCAAAGCTTTGTCCACGCTGCGCCGCGCCCGGCCGATATCGCCCTTAGACACGTCCATCAAGCGCAAGCCGCCAACTGGGATGGTGGCGCCGGAACCTATCGCGCCATTTTCGAGAGCCAACACCTCTAAGCTGCCGCCGCCCAAATCGCCAACCAGACCATGGGCGTCCGGCATGCCGCATAAGACGCCCTTGGCCGTATAGGCGGCTTCTTGCCTGCCCGTCAGTACCCGAATGTCCGTTCCGCAATGGTGGCTGGCTTCCCGCGCGAATGCGGGACCGTCCGCAGCATCGCGCACCGCGGCAGTCGCCACGGCGATGAGGCGCTTGGCGCCTAAAGAGTCGGCGACGGCTTTAAAACGCTTTAAGGCGTGAAGGGCACGGCTCACGCCATTTTCATAAAGATGGCCTGTGGTGGCGATATTTCGTCCCAGACCGGCCAGCACGCGTTCATTGAATATTGTCACTGGATTTCGGTTCGCGCCCGCAAAAACCACAAGCCGCACCGAGTTCGATCCAATATCTATAATGCCAATAGGCGGCGTTATGTGCGTGGCGGCCCCTTGCGTCATTCCATCCGCCTTAAGATACGATCTGAGGCGGGATATCTTGCTTCACCGCCTCCCCTCTGCCCGACAGGCTGGGATTCGTCATAAAGTAATTATGCGCGCTGAAGGCGTTAGACGCATCTTCATTTTCCAAAATACGTTTATATGAACCATCAGGCTGCATATCCCAGCTTTGGGTTTTGTCTCTCAACATAGCAACCATGATTTGATTTAAGATTTGCTGGTGTACGGTTTTATTCTCAATAGGTATCAAGGATTCGACGCGCCTGTCAAAATTGCGCGTCATCCAGTCAGCCGAAGATATATAAACCAGTGCATCCGGCGACGGCAGTTCAGCTCCATTGCCGAAACACACGATGCGGGAATGCTCCAGAAAACGTCCAACGATGCTTTTAACGCGTATGTTCTCCGACATGCCCGTTACACCGGGCAGCAGGCAGCAAATCCCGCGCACCACCAAATCAATCTGCACGCCTTCATTGCTGGCGGCGTAAAGGGCGTCAATAATGGCCGGGTCCACGAGTGCATTTAACTTAGCCCAAATCATCGCGGGGCGTCCCGCGTGGGCGTGGGCAATTTCCGCTTCAATACGTTCCAAAAGATGGTCGCGCATATCCATAGGCGCAATCACAATTTTCTCAAAATGAGTGGGTTCGGCATAACCCGTAATATAATTAAACAATGTTGCCGCATCGCGCCCCAATGCGGGATCGGCGCTGAATAAAGACAGGTCCGTGTATATTTTTGCCGTAACGGGATGATAGTTTCCGGTCCCGTAATGCACATAAGAACGCAAACGATCGTCTTCACGGCGCACAATCAGGCTCACCTTGGCGTGAGTTTTCAATTCCATAAACCCATACACAACCTGAACGCCGGCGCGTTCCATGTCTCTGGCCCATTTGATATTCGCCGCTTCATCAAAGCGCGCTTTCAACTCAATAAGAGCTGTGACTGATTTACCCGCTTCAGCCGCCTCTATAAGCGCCCCAACGACAGGTGATTTTTCACTCGTGCGATAGAGCGTTTGTTTGATCGCCACGACTTCAGGGTCCGCCGCCGCCTGCTGAATAAACTGAACAACCACATCAAAGGATTCATATGGATGATGAACAAGAATGTCTTTGTCCCTGATTGCGGCGAAACAATCACCTCCATGCTCTCTGATTCTTTCTGGAAACCGGGCGTCAAATGGCTCAAACTTCAATGACGGTTTGTGAGTGCGCGCCACAATATCCACAGTGCGATCAAGCCCCAAGAGACCATCAACAACCATGACATTCTGTTCGGAAACCTCAAGATGAGCCGCGATAAAAGTTTTTAAATCGTCCGGCATTCTCTTTTCGACTTTCAAGCGGATGATGTGCCCGCGGCGGCGGCGCTTGAGCGCCGATTCAAAGAAACGCACAAGATCTTCCGCTTCCTCTTCGACCTCAATATCGCTGTCGCGCAAAACCCGGAACGCGCTATGGGTGATCACTTCGTATCCCGGAAACAAACGGTCCAAAAAGAGCGTGATAAGAGTCTCGATGGCAATATAGCGAGCTTGAGTATCCGTTTTTCCTTCTTGTGAAGAAGATTGAATCTTTACGAAGCGACCCAATTGGTTTGGAATTGGGAGCAACGCAATCATTTGCCGCCCGTCCGAGGCATGGCGCAATTGCAAGGCCAGGGCAAAACTCTTATTGGGAATGAAGGGAAAGGGGTGCGCCGGGTCAATCGCCAAAGGCGTCAGAACCGGAAAGACTTTGCTCAAGAAATATTTAGAGGCCCAATTTACTTCTTCATCCTCTAATTCCTCGGCGTTTACAACGACAATGCCGTTTTCGCGCATTTCCCCGGCCAGTTGGGCCCACCGCATTTGTTGGGCGGTCACGAGTTTCGCAGCGCGTTCATTCACCAGGCTAAGTTGCTCGGAAGGGCTCAAGCCGTCTTGACTGGGCGTGGTGATGCCGGCCTCGACCTGACCGCGCAGGCCCGCCACCCGCACCATATAAAACTCATCGAGGTTATCCGCCGATATCGATAAAAAATGCAGGCGCTCCAGGAGAGGATGATTGCGATTCGCGGCCTCGTCTAAAACCCGGTTGTTGAAGGACAGCCATGACAACTCGCGATTCACAAACCGTTTTGGCGAGGTTCGATCGAAAGGGGCTGAAGCATCGGAAGTTGTTTGTTCCATCTTGTCATTTTTAGCTTTTTGAACGTCATCAATATCGCGTCCGCCAACCAGTTTAGGTTTGCGCGATGATGAGGCTGAGTGTTTTTTGCTCAACGGTAAAGACGCTCCTTAAAAGCGTGGCGGGAGGGCTTAAGGCCCGGCTGTCTATTAGGTTTCCACCAATTATATCGAGCTTACGCCCATCCTCTATCAAATAACGTTAAATGGTAAACCTAATATGGAAAAGAGGCCTGAAATCCTTGAATATCGGGGAAAATCACTTCCGCTCCGCCTCCCAACGCGCGCTGATGTCAACCAACACGCCGCGCGCCAAAGATACACTCAAGCGCCGCTTTTGCGCCAATGACGCCTGGTCCAGAGCGGCGACGACGTCACGCGCCGCGGCAAAGGATCTCTCCATTCTGAGGAGCAAAAAATCGCCGACGCTTTCGGGCATCTCTAATTGGCGGTCTTTGAACAATTTTGACAGAACCGCCCGGAGGGTGTCGTCATCAGGGGGCGCCAATGTAAAAACGGGCACTGAACTTAATCGTGACGCCAAGTCGGGTAGGTTAATCGCCCACCGAGCCGGCGCTTCATTGCCCGTCAGAAGCAAGGAAGCTTTTTCCTGAAAAGCAAGATTAAAAAGGTGAAATAAAGCATTCTCATCTTTGATCTTTTCTCCATCTTCTATCACAACGGCTCCAGTTGATAAAAGGGATGGCACGCGTTCCTGGTTAAGGTCCTGCGCCCGGCACAATTGGGCGGCGCTGTTCTGGCGCCACACTTGGGCCAGATGAGATTTACCCGACCCGGGAGATCCGCTGAGACACAGCATGTCGCCGCGCCAATCCGGCCAGCGGTCAATCGCCGCCACAGCGTGCGCGTTGCACGGCGCAACGATGAAGTCCGTGCGATTCAATGCGGGGCGGAACCCTAAATCCAAGATCAATTGGGGGGGGCGCCCCTTGGACGTTGTGTGGGTTTTTCGCGGCATCCAACGCCTTTCTATCTGGCGGCTCAAGATTCGCTTGGGTTTTCCCATATAGCGACTGACCGGACCCAATACAAAAGATAAAGCGCCCCGGATAGCACCGTGGTCACGCCCGTCAAATATGTCATTAACTGAATAATTTGCTCCACGCCCATCGTCTGGTGCAATCCCAAATCCGCCAGCACCAGCGCCGCCAAGAGCATTTGCGCCGTCGTATTCGCCTTGCTCACATAAAGCGGCGAGATTTTCAGAGGGTGGTCAATCAAATATGACAGCACCACCGCGCCGATGATCAAAAGATCCCGGCTCACAACGGTGATGACCAGCCACGTATCAATGTGCCCCATATAGCCCAGAGTGATGAAAATGCTCATCAACAAGGCCTTATCGGCGATAGGGTCCAGATAGGCGCCCAGCTTGGTGGCGCTGTCAAAACGCTTGGCTATAAAGCCGTCAACGGCATCCGAAAGACCGGCGGCTATGAAAAGCCAAAAGGCCGTTCCATACCGGTCTTCAAGTATCATGCTTATAATCAGAGGAACGATGATAAGCCGGATTAACGTAATAAGATTGGGAATACTCAAAAGGATGGCTCCCAAAGCGAATCTTGCGGGTACTAAAAGGTTTACCAATCATTGGTCGTCGCGTCATCAGAGTTTGACGTTCCGTCACCATAAAGATCTAGGACGTTTATGTCATTGACGACGGCGCCCGCATTTGAATCCGCGCCAATAACTTCCGTGGTCTCCTCAACGCCAAGGTCTGAGAGCGCCTCCGCATCGCTGCGCAACGCGATGGTTGTCACGGCGTTGCCGTCCAATAATTCCAGATCCTGCTGCGCCATGCCGAAACGTAATTGATTGAAGGACCCTATGAAATGCAGCATGACTTCCGCTCCCCGCGTTGACAGAGCGGTCATCTCGAATTCGCGAATGGTGGGCACGCGTTTCAGGCGCTCCCTGATTTCAAACCACTCCTTTTGATCCGCAAAATGAATTGTGGCCGCCACCAGATCCGACACCGCATCAGATCGGATGATTGTTTTGCGTTTCCAGGATTCATTCAAACGCATCAGAACTTGATCAATCCCCAACGTCATTAAGGCGCCGAGGGGCAAAGCATCGCGGTTTTCAATAATCAATCCCAATTTCTCAACAGGCAACGTTCTTCCATTCAGCCGGGTCATCTGAATCTGCATTCCCGCCTCCCCTTGCCCGTCTGAAAGCGCGGCATGGGCCAGCATCACTTCAGAAACGCCATAGCGTTCCGCGAATGGACCCAGGACGCTCCACTCATGCGCCAAAGCATCATCCGCCGTGACACTTACGAGGTCCTCTAACGCGCCCAGGGGCAACAAGAATGGCACAAGCTCATTCCCCAAAACGCGCTCCCGCCAGGCCTGCGCCCAGGGGTTATCCGCCTGCCAAAGGTATGTTCCGTCAGGCGTTTCCAGCACAGTCAGCACAATGGCCGTGCGCGCTTGAGTTTCACTGAAGGGAACAGCCGCCAGGCGCAGCGCTTCCCGGATCCGGTCCGGCTTAAAACTATACGTTACGTCCGCTAAGTAGCGGGTGGAGCTTGTTTTTTCATTTGCCAACTGCAATCCGGCCACCATGGAAACAGCGTCCGTTCCGCTAATTTGCGGTAGAATTCCCCAGTAACTTTGCGGCGTTAATCGGCGAAAAAGCTTTTGCAAAGCTTCCCCCCGGCCTTGAGTCATGGCGATATCGCGCGCTTCCGCTGCCGAGGCTCCCGTTGCATCGACAGCCAGGCGATCAATCGTAAAAACGCCTCCCGCCGATTGGGCAAGCGCTTGCTCCGGCCAACTCAACAGTAGCAGGGCCGCAACCCCTAGAAACTGCGCTATTCCTGCTATTTTCACAGCTTTCACTTGTATTCCCCTTGTTCTCTCAGCCCGCACTATATATGCGTGAAAATG
>JAJFIM010000354.1 GCA_021774995.1 Alphaproteobacteria bacterium
AACAATCAGTTTTGCCCGGTCGCCAATGAGAGCGCGCGCCTCGATCACGTCTTCAGGCGTTTGCACAAAGCTGAGCGCTATATAATCCACCCCGGCGTCTAGAGCGAAGGCAAGATCGGACCGATCCTTTTTTGTAAGCGCCGAGATAGGCAAGGTGCGGCCCGGCAGGTTGACGCCTTTATGATCGGTAAGTTTGCCGCCAACATCCACTTTTACGCTTGCTTTGTTTCGGCCCGATTCAACCACCGTCAATTGCAAACGGCCATCGTCTAATTTCAGCACATCGCCCGGCTTAATTACTTCAAAAAGCTCTGCATGCGGAAGAGGGATGACGTCTTGCGCTGAGGCCTGCGTCGCCACTTCCATTTCCAGGGTCTGCCCATAACGCAAATTCAATGCGCCGCCCGGCAATTCTCCGACGCGAATTTTAGGCCCTTGTAAATCCGCAATGACGGGGATAGGCCGCCCGGCTGGCGATTCCGCCTGGCGAATGGCGTCAATGCGGCGCTTATGCTGTTCCTGCTCGCCGTGGGAAAAATTAATGCGAAAAGCGTCGGCGCCGACATCGCACAGCATATGAATGCGTTCCGGCGGATCGCTCGCCGGACCCATGGTCGCGATGATTTTGCAATTACGAAGGCGCATGACGGGTGTAAAACGACTCAAAACAAAAGGGCCTGTCTCTTTATGACCGATCCCTAGACCATCCGCAACTTTATCGTCCCATGATACGCAATCACTACACTTCAACAAACGTCTTCACTATCTCAATCCAAAGGAATTTGAGTTTTCTTAACCAATGTCCGCAAGGCAAAGCTCGATTTCACACGATCAACGCCGGGGAGCCGCGTGAGAAAATGCCTGTGCAGGCTTTCATATTCCGCCGCATCGCGCACAATCACGCGCAAGAGATAATCGGCGTCGCCCGTCATCAGATAGCATTCCATCACTTGCGCCTGCGCCACCACTTCGCGTTCGAAAGCTTCCAGATCATGACTTTCCTGAGAATGCAGCGTGATCTGAACGAATACGCTTTGCGGCCGGCCAGACGCGGCCTGATTGAGAATGGCGGCGTAGTTTTCAATAAAGTCGCCTTGCTCCAATGCGCGCACCCGGCGCAGGCAGGCTGAAGGCGACAACCCCACTTGCTCCGCCAGATCCGCATTGCTGATGCGCCCATCATTTTGCAGACGGCTTAAAATCGCACGATCTATGGTATCTATCTTTATTTTATGCATATTATTGCTATATTTATTAATATCATCGAATATTCATGCAATATTGTGAACATATACCGCACTAAAAGCAATCATATTTACCCCTTTTGTCGGCATAGTGACTTCCAGTCAACACATCGGAGCTTGGGAGCTGTGGTCATGAAAATTGGCGTGCCGAAGGAAATCAAAGAGCATGAATACCGGGTGGGCTTGACGCCAAGCAGCGTCAGGGAATTGGCGCATCACGGACACCAGATTCTGATGGAAACCGGGGCCGGCATGGGCATCGGCGCCAGTGACGACGATTTTCGTCAGGCGGGCGCCGAGATCGCCGCCAATGCGCCGCAAATTTTTGAACGCTCAGACCTGGTGGTGAAAGTTAAAGAGCCCCAACGCGCCGAATGCGCCATGCTGCGTTCCCACCAGACACTCTTTACCTATTTGCATTTGGCCGCCGACAAGCCGCAGGCTGAAGCCCTGATGAAATCGGGCGCAACGGCCATTGCCTATGAAACTGTGACCGACAACCAGGGCGGCCTGCCGCTCCTCACGCCGATGAGCGAGGTTGCCGGACGCATGTCTATACAGGTGGGCGCGCATTACCTCGAAAAAGAACAAGGCGGCGCCGGCGTGCTTTTGGGCGGGGTCCCTGGCGTACGGCCAGGCAAAGTGGTGATTATCGGCGGCGGCGCCGCGGGCGCGCATGCAGCTCAAATGGCGGTTGGTCTGGGCGCGGACGTCACTGTGATTGAAAAATCCCCGGAGCGGCTGCGCGAACTTAGCGCTCAATTCCAAGGGCGTCTGCGCGCGCTTTTCTCGACGCGCGAAGCCATTGAGGCCGAGGTGAAAGAAGCGGATCTCATTGTCGGGTCCGTTCTCATTCCAGGCGCCGCGGCGCCCAAACTCGTCACCCGCGCGATGATCGCAAGCATGGCGCCCGGCTCAGTGGCGGTGGACATCGCTATCGATCAGGGGGGGTGTTTTGAAACCAGCCGTCCCACCAGTCATTCCCACCCCACCTTCACGCAAGAGGGCGTGATCCATTATTGCGTGACCAATATGCCGGGCGCCGTGGCGCGCACATCAGCCTATGCGCTCAACAACGCGACCCTGCCCTTCGTCCTGGCTCTGGCGAACAAAGGCGTGCGGCAAGCACTAAAAGACGACCCGCATTTGGCGCATGGCCTGAATGTGCGGGACGGGCGGATCACGCACCGGGCGGTGGCCGACGCGCTGGGGTTGAATTTTGCGCCCTTGAAAGCCGCGTGACCGTCACGGCGCCTTTTAGCGTTGCTCAAGGAAGTTTTGCAACCTCTCTCTTAAGACCGCCTTGTCCTTCAACTCGCACTCCCACACAGTCAACACATCCCATTTAAGCCCGGCAAGCTTGCGGCTGTGTTCGGCGTCTCTGGCGATGGTGCGTTTTATTTTTGCTTGCCAATAGGCGCGGTTGGTTT
>JAJFIM010000355.1 GCA_021774995.1 Alphaproteobacteria bacterium
CTGCGCAATGGCCTCAATTGAACTTGCTTCAGATAGTGGCAGGCGCGCGCGCGTCGCCTCAAATTGCGCCTGGGTCTGGGCGCCGCTTGGCAACGTGAGTCCCGGCGCCACCGCGCATACGCGGATATTGGGGGCGAGCGCCTGAGCCATGAGTTTAGTCACAGCTTCCAGCGCGATCTTGGACACCGTGTAGGTAAAAAACTCCGGATTAAGATTATCGACTTTCTGATCAAGGAGATTAATGATGCAGCCTGCATTTCCTTCCGGAAGCGCCGCCGCCATATCGCGGCTCAACAAGGCCGGCGCGCGCAAATTAATGTTGATTTGTTCATCCCACAGGGAAGACGTGAAATTTGATGCGGTATCATAGTCAAAGGTCGACGCGTTATTGATCAGACACTGAGGGGGTCCAAGCGAACGGGCAATCGAGGGGATCAGGTTTTCCGTATCGGCAATTTGGGCCAGGTCCGCTCTAAACGCACGCGCTTTGCCCCCTTGTGCGGCAATCTCATCTACAAGCATCTGCGCCAAGTCTTCAGACTGGTGATAATGCACTGCAATGGCGTAACCCCGCACCGCAAGCTTCAACGCCAAACCTCGGCCCACGCGTTTTGAACTTCCAGTAATGAGGGCGGTTTTCATGAAAATTGTCTCAAGGTGATAAAGTGATATCGTACAGTGTTTTTACGAAAAATGGCCACTTTAGACGCAGAGTTCAAGCCAAGATTTAAGCCGGCCTGCATAAGAAAGAAGAGAAAACCTCTCTTCCACATGAGCGCGGCAGTCTAACCGCGAAATGCAATCAATATGCGCCACTTTTTCAGCGGCCAGATGCCACGCATCTGCAAGCGCGAGATAGCCCGTGACGCCATCTGCTAATACTTCACGATTGGCGCCGCGATCATAAGCAATCACAGGCGTGCCGCAAGCCAAAGCCTCAATCGTCACAATGCCGAAGGCTTCACGCCACACTTGCGTTTGCAGCAACGCGCGGCCTGAACCAAGAAACGCCAAAAAAGGCTTTCCACGCAGAAATCCGCGATAATCGATCTGCTCAGAGTATTCTTGTTTGAGCGCCCGCCAATACGCCTCATCGTCCACGGCCCCGGCTATTCCTAAAGATTCGCCAATCCGGGCCGCTATTTTAAGGGCGTCTTCAAGCCCTTTTTCTGGCGATATGCGCCCGGCCCAAATCAGTCCTCTACTGGGCTGAGAACAAAAGGGATAGACGGCGCTGTCAAAGCCGATGGACAACAAAAAGGGTGCTTGCAGCCCTTGCAAATCCTCTGCTTGAGCCTTGGAGAGAACAGCAACGCGCCCAGGGAAGTCATGCGAAACTCGCACCATTTCCGAAACGGTTGCCTCATTGACCGCACCCATATTTGCTATGTGAGCCACCGGCGTCTTAAAAAAATCCGTTAAGTAATAAGGTAGCCAGTCCTGCGCAAAATTGAGAATGAGATCATACCCGCTCTGAAGTTCGAATGCCTTGCGCCACATGGCGCCGAGCGCGCCACTGGAAGGAATTGAATACATCTCCGGCGCTGCGCGGGGAAGTCCCGCGAGCGAAGGCTGCAACGCGCCCTCAATCTCAATGAGCAATACGTTTTCCATAATTGAACCCGCCGGCGCAATCGCCGCCGCCCGATGCCCCAGAAGTCGCAGAGCCTTCACAGTCTGTTCAATATGCGTGGTGATGCCGCCCGCACCGCCAGATCCGAGCGGCGCCGCTGGAGGGGCCAAAATCAAAACATGCATGGACACCACGCAGCGCCTTTAGTCAAAGGAGGAATGTATTAGATATAATTCTTGAAGTCTTGACGTCTTAAAACACAGAGAAATTACAAAATGGATTTGCCTTAACTCCCCTGCCCGTTCTTTAACCGGGCAACCAGCCAGTGGGGACGATGCCCAAGCTCATACGCTGTTCGCCAATTCTCAATAGCTTTTTCGTGCTGAAGAAGAAGCTCATACTCATTTCCGCGATTTACATAAGCCAGAGCGTCTTTGTCATTAATCTCAATCGCCTTGGTCAGATCTTCAACCGCTAATTCGTGTAAACCCTGCTTGCCATAAACCAGAGCACGGTTGCTGTAAGCTTCGTTAAAATGCGGTTTTATACTGATTGCGCGGGTGTAATCTTTAATGGCTTCCACTTCCCGCTCAATCTTGAAGTTGACATTGCCGCGATTGTAAACGGCGATTGCCAGGCTGTTCTGTGTCAATTCTTGCGACCCGATGGCTGAGTCATAAAATTGCAAGGCAAGTTCATAATTCTGCGAGATCTCGGCATGTACGCCGCGCGCGAGATCCGCTTTGCCGTCCGCCCAAACGGTTGAGATCGTCGCGAAATAGAGAACCGCAATTATATGTACCCGTATCATATCCTGGCATTCCTGTTTTTTTCATTTACAAGTTACGAGCGGATGGGGTCATCTTACCATATATCAGAGGTAGAAGTGAACATAAGTTCAGGAATTTATTCATTACACTTCCTTAATTCCAAATGTCAAAATCCCGAAAAAGTCCGGTTAACCGGCAATTTTCTTAGGGTTTTCCTACGATAAGCCCATGCTAGGATGGTTAACTTATTGATTCGATTTAGCAAGGGGAGCATGTGATGGGCTTTTCGATGTTTGCGCTTGTGGTCTTGGCTCTGGGCATTCTCATCGTCTTCATGGGGGTGAAGACGGTTCGCCAAGGCTTTGAGTATACAATCGAGCGTTGGGGGCGTTATACGCGCACCCTGCAACCCGGTCTGCATCTCATAGTCCCCATGGTGGACCGGATCGGCGCCAAGATTAACATGCAAGAGCAAGTGCTCGACATACCCAGCCAAGAAGTTATCACCAAAGACAACGCCATGGTGCGCGTCGACGGCGTCGTTTTTTTTCAAGTCCTTGACGCCGCCAAGGCCGCCTATGAAGTGCGCTCTCTCACAAACGCCATACTCAACCTCACCATGACCAATGTGCGCACCGTCATGGGCTCCATGGATTTGGACGAATTGCTTTCCCAGCGCGATCAAATCAACGCCAAACTTTTGGGCGTGGTGGACGACGCCACCGCCCCTTGGGGCATCAAAGTGACGCGCATTGAAATCAAGGATATGGAGCCGCAACAAGACTTGGTCGAAGCCATGGCGCGTCAAATGAAAGCGGAGCGGGAAAAGCGCGCAAACATTTTAGAAGCGGAAGGCTTTCGCCAGGCCGAGATCTTGAAAGCGGAAGGCGAAAAGCAAGCCGCCATTTTGGAAGCCGAAGGACGGCGGGAAGCAGCCTACCGCGACGCCGAGGCGCGTGAGCGCGAAGCGGAAGCCGAAGCCAAAGCCACCACCATGGTGTCTGACGCCATCGGAGCGGGGAATGTTCAGGCCATCAATTATTTTGTCGCGCAAAAATATGTCGAGACCTTGAGTGATTTCGCCAAGGCGCCCAATCAAAAAATTATTTTCATGCCGATGGAAACTTCCGGCGTGATTGGGTCATTAGGCGGCATTGCCGAGTTGTGGAAAGACGCGCGCGGCGATGACGGGCCCGGCGGGGGTGGCGGACCCCGCGTCCCAAATATAACTCGGGGGGCTTAAATGGACGATTTTCAGTTACTTGAATCGTTGAATCACTGGACGTGGTGGGCATTTGGCGTCGTGCTGGTGATTTTAGAAATTCTGGCGCCGGGCGCCGTTTTTGTGTGGCTGGGCATTGCGGCGGGGATCATGGGGTTTGTCGCACTGATTGGCCCTGGCATGTCCTGGGAGGTGCAGATTACACTCTTCGCGGTTTTGTCCGTGGTGTCCGTAGTTGCGGGCCGCATGTATGTGCGTCGCCATCCAACGCATACAGAAGATACCGGTCTCAATCGGCGCGGCGAACAATATATCGGCCGCCTTTTCACTCTGGATGAACCCATTGTCAACGGCAACGGCAAGATGGTGATTGATGACACTACATGGAAAATTGAAGGCGAAGACCTGCCCGCTGGAACGCGCGTGAAGGTCACCGGCGTCTCCGGCGTCCTGCTGCAAGTGGAAACGGCGTAAGCTTCTCGCAAGTCAAAAACTCAAATAACTCTCAGACAGAGAGCACGCTTTGGCGATCAACATCGGCGTAAGTTCTTTGGCCGTGTCGGTTTCCTGGCGGGTGTGCACCCAGCCCAGATATGTGAAAGCGCGCGCCAGAAAGAAAAGCGGAAGCTGCGCGACCTGGGAGTCTGGCAAAGACCGGTGCATACGGTAGCCTTCGATCAACGCCTCAAAGGCCGCATCGTAATGCGGCTCGCCCATTTCAAAATAAAGCGCCGTAGCGATCTCGAACAAATGCCAGCCGAAACCTGCATCGTCAAAATCAATAAGACGCACGCGGTCTCCATCGAGCAGTAGATTTTCCGCCACAAAATCGGCATGGATAAGAGAGTACATCTCTGTATTTTCCGCGTCCGCTCCATAACGCAAAAGATCTTCATGAACGCGCGCGCGCGCCCTTAAAATCAAGTCACGCTGGGTTTGGGTGAGCGCCTGCAATTCCCAGAAGCGGCCCCAGAAGGGCGCCTCCCCCGTCAGTCCGTCAGCGTCCCAAGAGTGCCGCGTAAAACCTTTGGGCAAGGTCCAGGCCGTCGCCTGATTGTGCAGCCGCGCCGCCAGCCCGCCGATCGTATGATAAACGCTGCGCACCCGCCCCAGATCCGCCGCCACCCCTTCTTCAACCGATCCAAATTGAGCGCCGTCAACCCATTCAAAGATATCAACCTGACGGGTTTCCGGAACGCCGTCATGAGCGATGAGCGCAAAATTTTCGCCCGTAGCAAGCGGAACGACAGTGGGGACGTCAAGACCTGATTCTTGAAGCGCGGAGATCCAGTGCAATTCAGAACGCAACGCCGCATCTGAATGATATCCATGGCGATGAACGCGCAGAGCATAAAGCGCGCCGCTTGCGGTCTTGACTTTAAACACGGCGTTTTCACGATATTTGATGAGATCAAGTTCGACTGCATCCAGACCCCATGCGCGCAAAGCTCTGTGAGCCAACCGCGCAAGCCGCCTCTCCTGCTCTTTGGACTCTACCCCATAAAAATCCGTCATGACCTCGCCTTCTCCTTAAAGCTCTGCAAAACATTCATCCAGCGCCGACAATAGAAGGTGAGCATGATCTTTTGAGAACGGCATGGGCGGGCGCATCTTGAGGATATTGTCGCCGCGCCCGATGCGGCTGATCAGAACGCCTTTCTGGCGCATGGCGTTGACCAGCCTGCCCGCTTGCCCGCCCGCCGGCTCTTTGCTCACCCGGTCCGCGACCAGTTCAACGGCAAAAAACAAGCCTTTTGCGCGCACATCGCCGATGAGGTCGTATTTCGTCTGCAAGCGGCGCAAACCATCGGCCACGTAACCCCCCACGGCAATTGCGTTCTCAAGCAGTTTTTCGCCTTCGATAACATCCAACACCGCCATGCCCACGGCGCAGGACACCGGATTGCCGCCAAATGTATTGAAATACATCCCGTACTCCCCGAAGGCGTCGATCAAATCGGCGCGCGCCACCACGCCGGATATCGGATGGCCATTGCCCATGGGCTTGCCCAGTGTCACGATATCGGGAATCGCGCCGTCCCACTGATGCCCCCACCAATGGCGCCCGGTGCGGCCAAAACCCCCTTGAATTTCATCGGCAATATATAGCCCGCCCGCGCGGCGCACATGGGCAACGGCTTTATTCAGAAAGCCGGCGGGGACATTCAACAGTCCTTCATTGGCGAATTCAGGACAGATCAATAAACCCGCCAGTTTGACGCCTTCGTTTTCAAACTCGGCGATCGCTTGAGCGACTCGGTCCGCATAAGCCTCCCCCAATGCGTCCCCTGACAACCCGTCCAAAGCACGATATGAATCAGGAATCGGAAATATTTTGACGTTTTTCGCGTATCGCGCTTCCGGCATAAAAGCAGAGCCAAGTTCGGCGACGGCGGTTGTATTGCCATGATAGGCAAAATCAGTGACGATTATGCCTGCGCCGCCCGTACAATGCCGCGCCATACGCAAAGCAATCTCATTGGCTTCTGAACCAGTACAGGCAAACATCGCCATGGAGAGAGAGTCGTCAAACTTTGAAATCAAGCGCGCGGCATACTCAAGGATGTTCTCATTCAAATAGCGCGTATGCACGTTCAGCATTGAAGCCTGACGCGTCAGCGCGGCCACCACATGGGGGTGACAGTGCCCAACATGAGGCACATTGTTATAGACATCGAGATATTGCCTGTCGTCCGCATCATAGAGCCAGACCCCTTCTCCGCGCACCACATGCAACGGCTCGTCATAAAACAGCGGGGCGCGCTTGCCGATCAGACGATAACGCCTCTCCAATAATTCAGTCGTGCGCGCGTTCATCGTTTTGACCCTCCTTCCTTCACCAGACCGGAGGGTAGCCCTAAACTGATGTAGATTCTATCCATGACTCGCCGACGCGCGCGCCGAACCTAAATTGAACGCCTTCTTCAGGAGACTTGCCGCACCCTTCTTGTCTGCCTTAACCTCACAGCCATTCTCTGGCACGCCGAAAGACCGCAAACATGGCTCCTGGCCTGACACAAAGCGTCCCGCGCACCGCATTGATCACCGGAGCTTCTTCAGGCATTGGGGCGGCCTTTGCACTTGAGTATGCGAGAGCAGGCTGCAATCTGATCCTTCACGCCCCTCCCTGGGAAGAGGCCATCTTGACCGAGTTAAGTCGAACTCTGGCGGACCGACATGGCGTCACAACCCATACCGTAATGGCGGATCTGACCGATCCTCAAGCTCCCATGCAAATATTCAAAGAAGTTTCGGCATTAAACATCGACGTGAATATTCTTGTTAACTGCGCGGGTTTTGTCCACTACGTCCCTTTCCAGGAGGATGACTGGGCGCGGCATGAAGGCTTTTTGTTGGTGATGGTTCAAGCCGTTTGTCATATGACCCATCTATTTGC
>JAJFIM010000356.1 GCA_021774995.1 Alphaproteobacteria bacterium
GGCGCAAATGGAAATCTATAAACGGCTTTATGAGCGCAATCCCAAATTAAGCCTCAGCCTTGAGCAATTCGAAACTGATGTGCAGCCTATTCTCGACGACTTTCTTGCGGGTAAGATCGGCGAAGAGACGCTGCGCGATCAGGCCCGCGCCTGGGATAATTACCCGACAAGCTATCGCCCGCTTGTGGAGTTTTCCAAAGAACGCGGCCTTCCCGTTATCGCCGCTGAAGCGCCGACATGGATCGTGCGCTGTGTCGGGAAAATGGGTCCCGAAGCCCTCGACAAGCTGCGCCCGGAACAGCGGCCCTGGGCGGCTGCGGAACTTCATTTGGATGATGGCCCGTATAAAGACAAATATATGAGCTTTCTTGGCGTTGACCTTTCCCACAAAGACGACGGGGCGGAAAAAAGCGCAGCGGAAGCCGGAAAAACGGTCGCCACTCACGCCGGTCCCAACATTGAGACCGCGCTAAAAAGCTTCGCGGCGCAAGCCACCCGCGACGACACCATGGCGGAAAAAATCTATCTTCATTTGCTGGACAATCCGGGGCGTAAAGTCGTGCATCTCGACGGCAGTTTCCACAGCGAATCTTTTCTCGGCACGGTAGAGCGTTTGCAATTGCGGATGCCGGATTTAAAAATCGCCGTGGTCAACCCCATCATGGCGCAAGACGCACAAGCGCCCTCGTTCAAGGCGGAAGACATGACCACGGGCACGTTCCTGCTCATCACCTATCCAGCGCCGCAAGACTATGTGTCGGAGGAAGAAATGATGGCGCAAATAACAAAAGTAATGGCGAACCGCGCCAGCAAAACCTGTCCGCTGTAAATCCAGCAACACTTGATTTTATAAATGCAAAAAGGGCCGCCGGTTTTTACCGGCGGCCCTTGAGCTTTGAGAAAAACGCGCGGTTAGAAACTCAGTGAAGCGGTTATGCCCCATTGCGCCTTGCGCGGCGGCGTGATCTGGAACGCCCGCACCGGCTGGAAATCAGGCAATCCCAAGGCTGCCCTGTCAACAACGGAGAAGAGGGCGCCGTTTTTCAGGTCAATGAAACGCGTTACAGCGGCGGGTTTGCCGTAATCAAAGATATTCTTGCCCCAGAGCTCAATCCGTAAGTTCTCTTTTTTAACCCCTGCGCGGACATTCACCCGGGCGCCTTCGCCATAGCTGGCGAGGTTATGAATCTGCACGTATTTTTTAGATTCATAAGCCACATCCCCGCGGACAAACCCTTCCCATTCACCGGATAGCGGCTGCGTGTAGCCGGCGGAGAAAGTCGCCATATGCATGGGTGAGCGCGGCGTTTTATTGCCCTTGACCGATGGATCGCCCGTCAAATCTTCCTGATCGTCGCTGAGGAATTTCGTGAACTCGGCATTGTTATAGGCATAGGTCGCTTGGAAATTCCAGTTGTCATTGGGCACCCACCGTATATCAAATTCGGCGCCGAGCACCCTTGTTTTGCCGGCATTGATGATCGCGGAGCCAAAATCAACATCGTCATCGACTGTGCCAAACAGTCCGTCCGGCCCTGGAAGGGCAAACTGAAAGGCGCTTGTCAGTTGCTGTTTGCCCCAATCCAAATAATAAAAGGCGATATTGGTTGTGACCGTATTATCGAGCCAGGACGACTTGGAGCCGACTTCAAAGCTCCACACTGTTTCTTCGTCAAACGTCGCCAATTCAGGATTTGACGCCACCAGCAAGCTCGGAAAACCAGCCGTGGTGTTAAAGCCGCCGGGGCGCGTTCCCTTAGCAATGGTGCCGTAGACATTCACATCATCGTTAACGTCCCATTTGGCGGTAAAGCGCGGCGTAAAGGAGGAAAACTTTGCTTTCTGCCGTTCGCCTGAAGGAATATCAATCTGCTCGATTGTGTCCTGCGCCCAGCGGCCTTCAAAAGTGACTTCAAGATCCTCTGTGACGTCATATTCAATATAGCCGTAAATCGCCTTGTTCATCAGAGGTCTGTTAAAGACAACGAGCCCCCCCATATCCAAATCCAAAGTTTCAGAATCTCGATCAAGATAATACCCACCGATTGACCAGCGGAGCCGGTCGTCTTGTGGCGATACTAGACGAAGATCCTGGGAAAACGCTTTGGTCTCAGACCCACTGAATGCCAACCAACCAAAGCCTATTTTATCGAAGATGCCAGGGCGGAAAATAGTGCCCACTTTTGCCGGCGCGACCGGTGCAAAAAGCTCAAAGCCCGTGATGACATCTGTTGACGTGCCCGTGGCGTCAAAAAAGGAGTTAGTGCGGATGATATCGTAAGACGACTTGGATTCGATATTCCACCCTTCGGCAAATTCCCAATTCACATCCAAAACGCCTCTATACGTCCAGCGCTGTATGCCGCCATTATTGCCGCCAATGGCTCTGGGCAGAGCCTTATTGATGCCGATATCGGACGCGGGAAGTTGGCTGATTTCGCCGCAGAAATATTCCCGCAGCGTGCTGAGGAAGCAATTGTTTTTATCGCTGAACTGCGTGCCTTGGGCGAACGGCCCGTCATCATCTTCGGAATAATCGAATTTGAGATTGGCTTCGAAAGTGGACGCTGGCGTCCAGCGCAATTGACCGCCCAGAGAAACTGATTCTTGTTTATTCAGCTGGCCGCCCGAAGGGTGTTTGTTTTCATAATCGCCGCCAAAGTAATAATAGCGACCGTTTAAAGCAAAAAAGAGCTTGTCTTTGACGAGCGGTCCTGAGATGCGGCCCGATATATCTTGCTGATCCCACGTGGCGTACGTCGCCGAAAGATTGCCTTCAAATTCGTCACCCGGCTTTTTGGTGATGAAATTCACGGCGCCGGAGAACGTCCCCCGGCCATAGAGCGCGCTTTGCGGACCGCGAATGACCTCGATGCGCTCTAGATTGGTCAAA
>JAJFIM010000357.1 GCA_021774995.1 Alphaproteobacteria bacterium
CGAAAGTGGGATTTTATGTGACCCAGTGCGTCACTCAAAGAGACAGGGGCATCAACGGGATTCTCTTTTATTACACTGCGGCGCACAGGCTCTTTAATTGTGAACAAAACCAGCGCCGACAACAAAACCCCCGGCAGCCCAACAACAAAAAAAGTGAGTTGCCACGGGTACATTTCGCCGATGACCGGCAGGTTCAAATTCTCCATGCCTTCAACTTGAGCAACCACCCAGCCGCCGATCATCAGGGCGCCGCCAATTCCCACCGTTCCGCCTAAGCCGTACACGCCCATGGCGCGGCCTAACTTTTCTTTGGGGAAGTAGTCCGCCATCATCGAATAGGCGGAAGGGTTGAGCGTCGCTTCTCCAACGCCCACGCCAATGCGCGCCAAGAACAATAGGCTGTATTCACGCGCCAGCCCCGTAAACGCGGTCATGAAACTCCACACAAAAATACCAGCTGTAATGATTGCTTTACGATTGGTGCGATCGGCAAGGCGCGCCAAGGGAATACCCAAAGTCGCATAAAAAAGAGCGAAACCTAGGCCCAAAAGCAAGCTCATTTCCGTGTCTGTGATATTGAGGTCGCGCTTGATCGGCCCCACCAGCAGGTTGAGAATCATCCGATCTACAAAAGAGACAAAATAGGCAACAGCCAGAATGGCCGTGACGTACCATGCATATCCAGGGTTAGGCCACGGGATCTCGGCAAGGTTTTTATCCTTTTGGGATGAGGGCACCGCGAAATTCCTTTGCACGAGTTCCATAGCTAAGCTCGGAACATCCGAATAGCTATACATGAAAAGAAATCCGGAAAAGCCTAAGTGGTACGCCCTAGGGGAATCGAACCCCTCTTTCCAGGTTGAAAACCTGATGTCCTAACCGATAGACGAAGGGCGCCCCTGCCTGCGGCAGCACCGCTTATACTTGGGGCCAGTCAGGCTTTCAAGGGCTGAAAGTCGACAAAATCGCCCCTTTATGACTGAAAGGCGCAAAGGATGATTAATCCACAACAGGCGCTGCATCTTCGATGATCAACTGGACTGCGTCGCCGCCGCGCCATTTATCCCGGCGGAGCTTGCCCGCAATGTGAAGCCGGCCCCCGCGCGCCTCCAGAAGAGCCTCCCCGAGACCCGACTCTAGGCAGCGAAAAGCAATGGCGGACAGGGGCGCCCCGTCGTCCCCCGCCAACCGGCAGCGGACGTGGGACTCTCCCACCCGGTCCGCATAGGCAATCCGTACGGCGGCCAAGGCGAAAACCGGCTCAGGATACCCGGCGCCAAACGGCCCCGCCTGCTCCACAAGCTCCATCAGGCCGCCGGACGCCGCGCCGGGCGTGATGGCGCCGTCTATCTTGAGCGCGCGCATAGACGGCGCATCGACCAAAGCACGAGCAATGCGGTCGGTCAGAAAAGCCTCTAACTCATCAATTCGGCCAGCCTCCACCGTCAAGCCGGCCGCCATTGCGTGTCCGCCCCCGGACAGGAGCAAGCCCGCCTGATGCGCCGCCACCACAGCTGCGCCCAGATCAACCCCCGGCACAGATCGTCCCGATCCCTTGCCGATACCGTTCTTATCGATCGCGATCACGAT
The DNA here is from genome assembly GCA_021774995.1 of Alphaproteobacteria bacterium. Taxonomy (GTDB): domain Bacteria; phylum Pseudomonadota; class Alphaproteobacteria; order SMXP01; family SMXP01; genus JAJFIM01. Next base: position 1,591 of record JAJFIM010000357.1, read on the forward strand.
GGCGGGCCGGGAGGCGCGCTCTTTCAGGCGCCCCGCCACAATGCCAATCACGCCTTGATGCCAGCCTTTTTCCGCGACCAGAACCAGAGGCGGCGGCGCCCCGCCGGAAATGAGAAAATCCAGCTTCGCCAGAGCGGCCTCCTGCACCCCTGCTTCGATGACTTTGCGCTCCTGGTTGAATAGATCCAATTCAGCGGCGATCTCAGCCGCCTCCGCCGCATTTTCGGTGGTGAGAAGCCGCGCACCCAGGTCAGAGCGCCCCACCCGTCCACCCGCATTGACGCGGGGACCCAGCAGAAATCCCAATTCATACGTCCCCGGCGCCGTATCGATTTCAGCAACATCCATCAGCGCCGCCAATCCGACATTGCGGCGCTGTTTCATTACTTTCAGCCCTTGCGCCAAAAGAGCCCGGTTCAGACCGGTGAGCGGCACGACATCGCACACTGTGCCCAACGCCACCAAATCCAGCAAAGACAGTAAATCAGGTTCAACGCGCCCTCCGTCTTCAAACCACCCCGCTTGACGCAGTTCCCGGTTCACAGCCACCGCCAACATGAAGGCTACGCCCACAGCCGCCAATTGTCCGTGACCAGAGTGATCGTCAAGACGGTTAGGGTTGATGAGTGCAGTGGCGTGAGGCAGTTTTGGTTCCGCCTGATGATGGTCGACAACAATCACGTCAAGTCCCGCGTCCGCCGCTTGCGCGAGGGGCTCATATGACAACGTGCCGCAATCAACCGTTACGATCAAACTAGCCCCTTCCTTACCAAGGCCAAGCAACGCCTTTGCATTAGGGCCATAGCCTTCAACAATGCGATCGGGAATATAGATGCGCACTTGCCCCTCAACGGCGCGCAACATGCGGCTGAGAACGGCCGAGGATGTGGCGCCGTCAACATCGTAATCGCCAAAGATCGCAATCTGTTCCCCGGTCTGCACCGCGCGGGACAACCTCGCCGCCGCCGCATTCATATCCATAAAAACACTGGGATCGGGCAGTGAGTTGCGCAGGCTGGGGTTCAAAGCAGCGTCAGCATCGCTTAGCTCCACACCGCGCGCCGCCAGGATACGCCCGATTATTTCAGGCGCGCCAAGGCGTTGTGAGAGCAGAAGAGCAGCGCGATCATTTTTCAAACGGGGAAGCCAGAGGCGGCCGGTCACCGAATCCGAAACATTTAAAAAGGCGTGCTCATTTCCTGAATCTACCGATTGGCTGGCAACGCCTGTCATGTCATTCCTTTTGCGTTCGGGGGTCTACTTATTAGCGCGCCTGTGCGACGCGCTGATCCATCGCACCGTTCCTGTCAGCGAGCGCATGACCACAGTATGCGTCGTCACCATATCGCCTTCAATGTGAATCCCGCGCAGCATCGACCCATCTGTCACGCCCGTGGCGGCAAACATCACATCGCCGCCCGCCAGATCTTCCATTGCGTATTTTCGTGACAGGTCTTCAATGCCGATCCGCTGCGCCCGTCCCCGTTCATCGTCATTCCGAAAGATCAAACGCCCTTGCATCTGACCGCCAATGCAGCGCAAAGCGCCGGCGGCCAACACGCCCTCCGGCGCGCCCCCACTGCCCAAATAAATATCTATGCCGGTGTTCCTGTTGGTACAGGCAATGATCCCCGCAATATCCCCATCGGGAATAAGATGTACGGGCGCGCCCACAGCGCGTATTTTATCGATGAGCTCGGCATGGCGCGGGCGATCTAAAACACACGCCGTAATTTCATTGACAGGAACGCCTTTTGCCTCCGCAAGCTTACGAATGTTATCGGCCGGATCCGCATCCAAATCCACCACGCCTTTAGGGTAACCGCCGCCGATGGCGATCTTATCCATATAGACGTCAGGCGCATTCAGCAGGCTGCCACCTTGCGCTATAGCGACAACCGCCAGCGCATTGGCCATGGCTTTAGCTGTCAGGGTCGTGCCTTCCAGTGGATCGAGCGCGATATCGACTTTCGGACCCTTGCCGGTCCCGACTTTCTCGCCAATAAAAAGCATGGGCGCCTCGTCGCGTTCTCCCTCGCCAATCACCACCGTCCCATCGATATCGAGCGAATTGAGCGCCGTGCGCATCGCGTCAACCGCCACCTGGTCGGCCTGTTTTTCGTCGCCCCTGCCCACTTGGTGCGACGCGGCCAGCGCAGCCGCTTCCGTGACCCGCGCCAGTTCAAGGCTTAAAACCCGATCCAGATTGATAGTGTCTTTGGCCATATATCTCTTCAGCCCCTTTTAAAAGCGCCGCATCAACGGCTCGGTTAAATTACTCGGTTTTGCGTAAAATCACAGATGTTCAATGCGAATCATACGCGGCGGCTTGACGATGACGTCATGGGCCGCGATGCGCGACAAGGCTTTTGTCATAACTGATTCCCTGCATTGATGGGTCAGCAATATAATCGGAACGCTATCCGCCCCATCCGCCCCGCGCTGAATGATCGTCTCAATGGATACGCCTTCATAAGCCAGGTCTTCCGCTATGACCGCCATCACGCCGGGTCGGTCGACAGCCGTTAGCCGGATATAATAGGCGCCTTCATGGCGCTCCATCGGCGCCACCGCTTCACGCTTTAGAAATTCAGCCGGATGCAGGAATGGAGGCAGGACCAACCCGCGGGCGATATCAATAATATCGGCAATCACGGCGGAGGCTGTTGGGCGTTCGCCCGCGCCCGCGCCCTCCATCACCAAACGGCCCGCCTGATCGCACTCGACCACCACCGCATTGATCACATTGTTCACGGAAGCGATGGCGTCTTCGGATTTAACCAGACAAGGATGCACCCGCTGCTCCACGCCATGGCTGGTGCGGCAAGCAAGCCCTAGCAATTTGATGCTGTAACCCAGCTCCCTGGCAACCACGATATCGTTTGCCGATATATGATCGATACCCTCAATATAGACATGATCAAAATCAACTTGAGTTCCGAAAGCGAGACTGGAAAGGATCGCCAGTTTATGC
>JAJFIM010000358.1 GCA_021774995.1 Alphaproteobacteria bacterium
CCAAGAGTTCAACTCTTGCTGCGCGCCTTCCTGCCAGGAATAACGCCCACGCTTTGCAAAGCGCGACCGCAAGCCAACTTGCACCAATTCATCTACGTGCCAGTCCTGGTCGACAATATGACCCACGGCCGTGTTGCTCATCGCCACTTTCAAGTCAAAGCTGGGATCTTCCATGGCGCCCGGCGCATAGAGAGTGCCAATGTCCATCTCCAAGGTTTCCGGACCGTCAGCGCGTAAAATCAAATAGATGACCGAATCGGTTGTCATCACAAGAGACAGGGTCGGCGGCAAATTGGCAAAAACAACCTGCTTTCGGCCCTCATCCGTCAGCTTGGGAAAAATGGGAAAAACGGCCTTTTGGGTCGGGTTAAAGGCGGCGTCCGGGTGCAGCGTCGCATTGGTCCGGTAATACCCCGCCGTGTCGTCGGGAAGGTCCGTTGGGAAAGCCGCTAAACCGCTTGGCACAAAATCATGCAAAGGGCCGCCATGTAATCGGCTGGCGTGATATCCGTCATTATTGTTCTCGAACATCACTTTCCAGTTCCACTGATATTGCTCCGAAGGTTCGGGGCGCGGACCAGTTGCGGTCGCGATGTCATAAGGCGCCAGCAGTTTCGAAATAACGTCCAGCCGCGGCGCTAAAGGTGGGGCGTCACGATCGAAATTGATAAAAACAAATCCAAGCCATACTTCAAGCTTTAATTCCGGCAGATTGAATTTGTCTTTTTCAAAATCACACGTTTTTGACATTGCGGGGGCGCCCACAAGTTTTCCGTCAAGAGAGTAAGACCAGTGGTGATATGGACATACAAAGCCGCGCGTGTTGCCGCTGCCTTCCGCCACGAGCATCGCGCGGTGTTGGCACACTGAGGACAGAGCTTTCAACACGCCTTCAGTGTTGCGGACCACAACGATGGGCTCCCCGACGATGGAAGACGTGAAATAATCGCCGGGATTTTTTGCCCAATCCTCGCGGCCGATGCACAACCATTCATGATTAAAGACAGCTTCTTTTTCGAATTCATAAAATTCCGCGTCCGTGTAGCATTCCGGCGGTAATGATTCCGCCTCACTTACGGGGAGAATGGAGCTTTCGAATCCCTCGAAGAACGCTTCATTGAGAACTGAGTTTTTCATGATGGCCCTTTAATTCGCTTATATGCTTGTCACACCGAAAAGAAGAAAAACCCTCTTTTCCATCCCAGCCAAATGCTAGCTTTAAGCCTTTGGCCAAGTCTTGCACAGACACGCACTTCCACTTGCTCTTAAAACCAGACCCCGCGCCATCATTTTTTTACGCCGTGTGAAAGACCTTATCGCTACCACACTTATTAGGTGCATCTGATAAAAAGAGTAATTTTACATCCCCTGCATCTTGTGAATAATATATACACAAAATAATAGTCGCTTCAGTGCAAGACGACATTGGCGCGCCCGCCTAGTTTAGCGCGATCTGATTCTTTATTTTTTGCGAGAGATATTATGAGCATTCAAGGGCAGTTAAAAACACGTGAATTAATGCCAGGCTTTGGCGTTGAGGTGCTGGATTTCGATGTGCGAAACGCAAATGCGGATACGAAGAAACAAATGGCCAAGCTTTTCAACCTGCATGGCGCACTGTTACTTCGCAATCAAAATCTGGATGGTCCGGATGACATGATGAATTTCGCCGAGATTTTTGGCGACCCGGAAGGCCACACGCAAACGCAGTTCACACTGAAAGATTATCCAAAGATATACTTGCTTTCCAATAAGAAAAAAGACGGCGTACCCATTGGCGCCCATTTTGATGGCGTTGGATGGCACACGGACTATTCTTATGTTGAAACACCGGTTAAGCAGACCATGGTCTATTCCCTGGAAGTCCCTGCGGAAGGCGGCGATACGATTTTAGCGGATCTCTGCGCAGCCTATAACGCGCTAACTCCTAAACGGCAACAAGAGCTCGACAAGCTGGTTCTTCACCACTCCTACAAGCACTTCATGGAGACCCGCGAGCACGGCCGCAAAAAACTCTCCCCGGAGATGGAAGCCGCCAATCCGGATGTCCTGCATCCCCTGGTCCGCACACATCCTGAAAACGGACGCAAAGCCTTGTGGGTCAGCACTGGCACCGTAAAAGAAATCGTCGGCATGCCTAACCCGGAAGGCTTGGCTTTACTGGACGAATTGATCGAATTCGCAACGCAGGAAAAATTCACATTTCGTCACAAATGGCGCCCGGGCGACGTGATCACATGGGACAATCGCTGCACATTGCATACGGGCACGTTGTTTGATGACGAAAAATATACCCGCTATGCTTACAGGCTCTGGATCAAAGGCGACAAACCTTACGGACCTTCCTCCGAGCAATCCTGATTTCGACTGACGAGAAAGACTAAAATTATGAACACTGCCCGGCGCCGAACCTGGCTCATCACTGGCGTCAGCAGCGGCCTGGGCCGCGCTTTGGCGGAGGCCGCCCTTCACGCCGGTGACATTGTCGCCGGGACGGTCAGGAAAGAAACCGATCTATCAGAATTTGAAAAACAAGCGCCGGGCCGCGCTCTGGGCTTTTTACTCGATGTGACTGACGAAAAAGCTGTTCGTAAAATTACTCCTGAGATAGAGGAAAAAACGGGCGGCGTAGATATACTCGTGAACAATGCGGGCTACGGTCTGATGGGCGCCATCGAAGAAGCTTCGCTGGCGGAAATTCAGTCACAGTTTGAAGTGAATGTTTTTGGCGCCATAGCGATGATCCAAGCCATCCTCCCCTCCATGCGTCAGCGAAAAACCGGACATATCATAAACATCACCTCCGTGAGCGGCCTTGCCACATGGGAGGGAACCGGGATTTATTGCGCCAGCAAATTCGCACTTGAGGCCGTCGGCCAAACGCTCGCCGCTGAGCTTGCGCCGCTCGGGCTTAAAGTCACCAATATTGAACCCGGCGGTCTGCGCACCGATTTCGCCGGACGGTCCATGGCCATCGCCGCCCGGGAAATAACTGCTTACGAAGGCACGGCCCATCAGTCGCGGCGGATCATGGATGAGCACGCCGGGCATGAACCGGGCGATCCCAAAAAAGCGGCGGAAGCTATCATCGCCATCGCAGGAACCGGCGAACCACCGCTGCAACTTCTTCTGGGCGCCGACGCCATGTTTTATATCGGCAACAGACTTGGCGCTTTCCATGCCGAAATGGCCACATGGGCGCCAACCAC
>JAJFIM010000359.1 GCA_021774995.1 Alphaproteobacteria bacterium
CGCAAGGTCTCCCATCGCGTCATAAAGGATTTCATTTTTTTCGTCTTGAGCGGCGACAATCGCCGGAAAAACGCCCTTAAATTTCTTCATGATCACATCTCCATGATTAAGCTGGTCTTTGATCCCCAAGGTCCGCTTCGAGTGGCGGCAATGTCATCAAGCGGCGCGCCGGCCATGCGGGCAGAACCCATTTCGTGTTACGCAATACGCAGCCGGTAACAGTTACCGGCCCCAATTGCGATAGCTCTTCATCTGGCGCATCGCCAAATTCAATTTCCGCCTCACCCCAAACACCCGGACCAAACCATCCATCGCGCGGTTCAATCACAAGCAACTCGCGAATGTCATCGCCTCCCCCAAGCGGCGCCGGAATATGGCGCACAGTATAAAAGCCGTTAAAAGGCTTTGTGGATTGCGCTGATCCTTCCGGGTCAAGGGTCGCCCGCACCTTAATGATTTGATAGCCATAGCGGTCCACATCCACATTAAATTGAGCGCTGCCCGTATCATTGTCATAATGATCATCGCCAGCAAAGAGCGAGGTCATCGATATATTGGCCACCTTCTTCGGCCACCCGAAGGCTGCGCGCGCCTTGTATATTGCCCAATCATGCGTCACCCACATAAACAGATTATAATGCCGGGCGACCTCGCCTGGGGGCGCCGCGAGCACAGCCACGCAGGCCTCAAAATATTGACTGAACCCAGGCGGATAAGGGGTTCCGTTTTCGGGTCGCCGCTTTAACTCATAAAGTTTTAAAAACCCCTAATAAGGGTCTTCCAATTTCAGCGGCTCCGGCAACCACCGGGATAAATCCGCCTCAGCGCGGAATGTGACATATAATACGCGGCCAGTATAACGGTCAGCCGTCATTTGATAGCTTAATTTGCGCGTGACGCCAAAAGGCTGGTCAGCGCCAATGAGAGACGTCATGAACCATCTGCTTCCATGAGCGCCATCACCCCGCTTGCCATGGTGCGCGTGGTCATAACCGCGGTCACAATTTCAAGGCCCTGGAGCATGGCCTCCCGGCTGAGCCCCGCCGCCATGGCTTTTTTGCAATGGTTGGCAATAACCGGCTGGCTCGATCCCGCCGCCACGCAGATGCACGCCAGAATCATCTCTTTGTAACATTCCTCCAATGCATTGTTTTGGTATATTGAGGAATTGAGAAAATGATTAAGAGCATCAAGCGCATGTGGGTCGTTTTCCGCAAGGTACTCGTGCATCGGGAGCACTCTCCTCCCCGCCGCCTTAATTTGCTCTAGAATATCACTGCCGTTCGCGTTGGACATTTGTTGATCTTTCTGTTTTACGCGTGCTCACACACTAGCCGTTTTATCTTCATAAGGAGACGTTTATCATACACTGCGGAATGGATTTATGAATGGCTTAAGGCCCGTCAACGCTCATCCCTCCAAAATAAGGGGGTCGAGAGGAATACCTCCCGACCCCCCACTCTTCGTGAAGCCTTTGAAGGCAGCTCAATCGGAACCTAAAAGTCCAAGGTTGCCGTTACGCCAAACTGCCGTCCATCAGCCAGGGGAACTAAAAATCCGCGTTCCACAACAGTGCTTCCCGGAACATTGTCTTGCGCGGGATTGGCCTGCGGGCCAATATTCAAATTTCCCAAATCCGCAAAACGCACGATCGTAGATGGCGTCAAATCATCAAGGACGTTGTCCACAAAAAACGTGAATTTCCAATTGTCTTGTTGCAGTCCCGTTTTAAGATTGACCAAGTGCCGGTCGCCCGTATGGGCTAAATTGTGAACTTGGGCATAGACTTTGCTGCGATAGGCGTAATCCCCTCTCAGGAACCAATCCAGATCTCCCGATACTGGCTGCGTGTATGTGCTGGACACAGACATTTGCAGCTTCGGTGAATTGGGTGTTTGATTCCCCTTAACACTACCGCCGGCAATTCCCGTATCCGACACGCAATCAAAGCCCGTCAATTGCGACCCTTGGACGGGGTCGCAGTTTGTTTTGAATTCGGCGCTAACAAAACCCACCGTTGCGCCAATTTCCCAATTGTCGGTGACCAGCGCATTACCCTCAAATTCAAAACCCCAGACTTCCGTTTCACCAGCATTAGAAATAAACGAAATAGGCGTTCCCATCACGAGGATCGAATTGGTGAGTTGTTGGTCTTGCCAGTCGATGTAAAAGCCCGCCACATTTGCTCTCAACCGTCCATCTTCGGACGTCCACTTCGCGCCCGCTTCATAGTTCCACGCTGTTTCTTCATCCGCAGAACGGGCAAAAGAAGGAAGTGAGGGGTCAGTATTAAACGCTCCTGGTTTGTTGCCTTTTGCGACGATCGCATAAAGCAATGTGCTATCAGACACCTGATAATCCAGAGTAAAGCGCGGTAGAAGCTCTTTAAACGTATCTCTCAGAACAGTACCGGAAGCCTGATGTAGACTGATCTCATCAGATTGCCACCTGACTTCGGCGCGCGCCGTGATCGCATCAGTAACGTCGAGTTCCACAGAACCAAACACAGCAATATTTTTTACGCGATCCAAGCCAAAGTCAGTAATAATCGTTGTTGACGCCGGAAAGCGGCGAACTCTTTCATTGTCTCTGGTATAGTAATACCCGCCAACCATATAGCGGAAAGAGCGATCTTCCGGAGAGGCTATACGCAATTCGGTAGACCATTCCTGACGATCCTGGTCCTCAACCCGCGTGAAAATCCCGCCAGCAAAACCGATGGGGTCGCCCAAATTTGTTTGGTCATTGCCAAACGTAGTATTGGCTGTTGTGAAACCGCTGTTGGAGGTGAGCAAATAACCCGTTCCTCCCAGATCCCATTCAAGGGTCAGGGAGCCCCGTATCACTTCCCGCTCCAAGCCCGACTCTCCCAGGAGACCGGACTTATTCAGGACAACAGTTTTGAACTCAGGAATTTCTCCGCAAAAATATTGGCGCGCCTCGCCAAGGAAGCAATTATTTGCAAAGCGATCCTGCACGCGCGTCGCCGGCAGGCCATCGTCGTCTTTATTATAGCCAAACCGGCCAATGATCGTCACATCCGGGCTGGCGCGAAATTCCAATGATCCATTGAAACCATAGGACATTTCTTGACCAACCTTCGTGCCGTCAAGCTCATTCTTATACTCACCGCCGTAATCATAATAACGGGCCTGAGCAAAGAAGAATAACTTATCTTCGACTACAGGGCCGCTTGAGCTAACATTGAACTCATAATCATTGTGAGAAGCCGCCCTCCCCGTGATGCGGTTGCGAAATTCATTCGTTCCACGTTTTGTGATGAGATTAATGGCGCCAGAGAAGGTAGACCGACCAAACAATGCGGCCTGCGGCCCCTTCACAACTTCAACGCGTTCAACAGCATCTATCGGAAACGAAAGAATAGATTCAGAATAAGGAATACCGTCAACAAAGAAGGAGGCATTGCCTTCGCCCAAAATGTTGGACTGGCCGCGGATAACCGGGCGGCTCGTATCACCTTCAGCGCCGCGTCGACCGCCAAATTTTTCAAAACTGAAATTTGGGGAAAAATCGCTCAAACGACTCATATCGTCAATGCCAAGTTTGGCGATTGATTCCGCCGTATAAGCACTGACAGTGATTGGAATTTTTTGAAGACTTTCTTCGCGCTTACGCGCCGTGACTAAAATCTCCGGTAACATTCCCTTGCTCTGTGCAAAGACAGTTCCTTGCGGAGCGTCAACCGCAACCATGTAAGTCAACACGGTCGCAGCGCTTAACAAATATTTTGTGTATTTCATTCGATCCGTCCCCCTAGTTTATCTGCATGCAATTTGTCAGATT
>JAJFIM010000360.1 GCA_021774995.1 Alphaproteobacteria bacterium
ACTCTTTGGGCGTGGCTTCGGATCTGATTGAAAGTAAGGGCGCAGTCAGCAGTCAAGTGGCGAAGGCCATGGCGGAAGGCGCGCTCACGCATTCTCAAGCGCAACTTTCCATCGCCGTGACAGGCGTGGCGGGTCCCGGCGGCGGCGTAGCTGAAAAACCCATTGGCCTGGTGCATTTGGCAAGTGCGCGTGTCGGCGGCGCAACGCTTCACCTTGAACTTAACTTACTCGATATCGGCCGCGATAAAATTCGCATGAAGTCGATGGAAGAAGGTCTGCGTCTTGCCTGTGCGCATTTTTATAATGATGTTTGAGCCTTAACCATACACTCTATCGGCGCGGGCCTCGAAAGCACCCACCATGCGGCGCACAGCTTCGCCGAACACGACGCTAATCAACATTTGAAGCGCCCGGCTTTTGAATTCAAATTCGATGTAAAAATCGATTGTGCAAGAACCGTCCTCATTAGGCTCGAATGTCCAGCGGTTCTTCAAATATTTGAAAGGGCCGTTCAAATATTCGACATCAATTTTTTTGTGCGCTCTATCCACAACGACGCGGCTGGTAAATTTTTCTCGAAACATCTTAAACGCCACCAGCAAATCGGCAACGATGATTTCTTTATCCTGCTCTTTATCGGAAGAGCGAATGCGCGCCCCTGTGCACCAGGGTAAAAACTCAGGATATTGCTCAATTTGCATGACGATGTTGAGCATTTCGTCCGCGGAATGCCGCACCCATTTTCGTTGTTCATGTATCGGCATGACTTTACGAGTGGCTCGCGCCTAGCTTTGCGTTGCGGGCCGCGCGCAGCTTCTCAAAGTCTTCACTCGCCAGGTAAGACGAGCGCGTCAGGGGACTGGAGGAGACCATTAAAAAGCCTTTGGCGTAAGCGATCTTTTCGTAGGCCGCGAATTCTTCCGGCGTCACAAAGCGGTCAATCGCGGCGTGTTTGCGGGTGGGTTGCAGATATTGGCCAATGGTCAGGAAATCAATGTGGGCCGAACGCATATCGTCCATCACCTGAGTGACTTCTTCGCGGGTCTCGCCCAGTCCCACCATCAAGCCGGATTTGGTGAATTGAGCGGGATCTTGTTCCTTGACCTTGGCCAGAAGCGAAAGCGAATGAAAATAGCGCGCGCCTGGCCGGATGGTCGGATAAAGCCTCGGTACGGTTTCCAGATTATGATTAAAGACATCCGGCTTTGCGGCGATCACGGTTTCCACGGCGCCGCCTTTGCGCAAGAAATCTGGCGTAAGAATTTCGATGGTCGTGGCCGGGTTACGCGCCCGGATGGCCTTCACAACATTCACAAAATGCTGCGCCCCGCCGTCGGCAAGGTCATCGCGGTCCACGCTTGTAATTACAACATGTTCAAGCGCCAATTTTTCAACGGCGCTGGCGATATGCTCAGGTTCCGACGGGTCGAGCGCGCCCGGCAGGCCCGTCTTTACATTGCAAAAGGCGCAGGCCCGCGTGCAGGTATCGCCCATGATCATCATGGTGGCGTGGCGCTTTGACCAGCACTCGCCCATATTGGGGCAGGAGGCCTCTTCGCAGACCGTCACCAGTCCATGTTCGCGGACGATCTTTTGCGTCTCGGTAAAAACCTTTGAGCCCGGCGCCTTAACGCGGAGCCACGGGGGTTTGCGCAAGATTGGCGTATCCGGATTCTTCTGCTTTTCGGGATGGCGCAAAGCCGCCGCCGAGCGCGCAGCCTGGCGTTTATCTTTGTTTTTGTCGTAAACCGTTACCATGGGGCGACCTTAATCCTCAATTCTCAAGAAATCCATATAAAGCATATTCAAGCGAGGTGGATACCGGTTCGCGTTAAGAGTGAGGCGAGATAAGCGCCGAACGCGCCCAAAGCTGATCGAACGGCATGGATTTCGCTATGAGTTCTGTGTCCGTTACAAACTGCTGATCAAGTGTCTCGAATTGGTTCATTGGCGTTGAGTGCACAAATTTTGGTGGTGGGGCGGCTGTTCAGGCTTGAGAGGCGTCTGAATGGCTGTATTGGGCCTGAATGCGTAGGGGCCTTGAAGTCTCTCTCCTAGGATAAAACGGCGGCTCTTGAATAAGGGGCCGCCGTTTATTTTGGGTCACATTAGATATGCACCGCCCTGTCATACGCGTCGAGAACGGATTCATGCATCATCTCGCTTAATGTCGGGTGCGCGAACACGGTCTGCATCAGTTCGGCTTCAGTCGTCTCCAATGTGCGCGCCACCACGAAGCCCTGGATCAATTCAGTAACTTCGGCGCCGATCATATGTGCGCCCAACAGTTCGCCGGACGCAGCGTCAAACACAGTTTTTATGAGACCTTCCTGCTCGCCCAATGCGATGGCTTTGCCGTTTCCCATAAAAGGAAAGCGCCCGACTTTGACCTTATGGCCGGCCTTAATCGCTGCCGCTTCAGTCAGTCCCACGCTGGCCACTTGGGGCCAACAATAGGTGCAACCCGGAATATTGCTGGTGTCGAGTGCATGGGCGGTCTTGACCCCGGCGATCTTTTCAACGCAAGCGACGCCTTCATGGCTGGCTTTGTGGGCTAGCCAGGGGGGGCCTGTGAGATCGCCAATGGCGTAAATGCCTGGCGCTGACGTGGCGCCCCACTGATCGGTGACCACATGCGTTTTATCAATCTTAACGCCCAGGGCTTCCAGTCCCAGATTTTCGGTGTTGCCGACAATGCCCACCGCAAGGATCACACGGTCGACGGTGAGTGTCTCGGTCTTCCCGCCTGTGAGCTTAATCGTGGCGGTGACGTTGGTTTTACCCGCCGCCAGTTTCTCAACGCTGGCGCCGGTATGGATAGTCATGCCTTGTTTTTTGAACGCTTTTAGCGCAAGGGCCGAAATGTCTTCGTCTTCTACGGGCAGCACCCGGTCCAGCACTTCGACAACCGTGGTCTTGGCGCCCAGCGTGTTGAAAAAGCTGGCAAACTCAATCCCGATAGCGCCCGAACCCACCACAAGCAGTGATTTGGGCATGACGTCAGGCACGAGCGCTTCGCGGTATGTCCAGATCAACTTGCCGTCAGGCTCCATGCCGGGGAATGTGCGCGCCCGGGCGCCGGTCGCCAGGATGATACTCTTCGCTGTGAAATCTTGGCGCTTGCCTTTCGCGGTTACGGTAATTGCCCCGGGGCTTTTGAGTTTGGCCTCCCCCTCTATCACCGTGATCTTGTTTTTCTTCATCAAGAATTTAACGCCGCTCGACAATTGATTTGCGACGGCGCGGGAGCGTTTGACGACTTTTTCAATATTAAACGAGATGGATTTGGCTTCCAGTCCAAATTCATCTGCATGCTGAAATGTATGGTAAAGTTCCGATGAGCGCAGCAAGGCCTTGGTGGGAATACACCCCCAATTAAGGCAGACGCCCCCCAGATTCTCCCGTTCCACAATGGCCGTTTTGAGGCCCAGTTGACCGGCGCGGATTGCCGCCACATAACCTCCCGGCCCGGAGCCGATGACGATAAGATCGAATTTAGTGTTAGGCATATTGATTTAGGTCTTTCTAATAATAATCTTTCCGGACGTTACATGAGATCAACAACCAAAAGTTTTTGCTAGCGAATGTTAGAGCCGGGATACATGGGATTTTTATAGAGCATTTTTTTGCAATGCTTGATCAGGATTGCACTAGATCCCGCATCAAGTGCGGGATGACGGTGGAGGGTTCTGTATGAATAATTATATACATTTAACTTCCAGCCCCTAAAGCAGCATGGTCACCGGGTCTTCTATGTAGCTTTTAAAAACCTGCAGCCACTCAGCCCCGAGGGCGCCGTCGACGACCCTGTGATCGAGTGACAGAGTGCACGTCATCACTGTGGCGATGCTGAGCGCGCCGTCCTTGACCACCGGTCTCTGCTCACCAGCGCCAACGGCCAGAATTGCGCCATGGGGCTGATTGATGATCGCGGTGAATTCCTTAATGCCGTACATGCCCAGATTTGAGATTGAGAATGTGCCGCCCTGATATTCTTCCGGCATGAGTTTTCGGGATTTTGCGCGCGCCGCTTTGTCTTTCATGTCTTCTGAAATTTCACGCAAGCCCTTCGTGTCCGCCTGCCAGATAATTGGCGTGATCAGGCCCCCGTCCAACGCCACCGCCACGGCGATATCCGCGTGGTGATGCAGAAGTCGTTTGTCGCCGGCGTAACTGACATTCACATCAGGGACTTTTTTAAGAGCAAGGGCGGCCGCGCGAATGACAAAATCATTGACGGAAATTTTAAACGATCCCTCATCTTGCGTCGCGCGGGCGTTGAGGTCTTTGCGCAAGGCCAATAGTTGATCCATATTGCAATCGACCGTCAGCGGGAAATGCGGCACTTGTTGTTTGGATTGCGTCATGCGCCGGGCGACTGTTTTGCGCATGGCGTCCATCGGCATTTCGTCGTAAGTGCCGGGTTGAATTCCAAGGTCCTGGGGTGCTTGCGCCGGTGCGAAAGGAATAATTTCCGCCGTGGCGGTCTCAGAGGAGGGCAGACCTACAGCCCCTTTTGCTGCTGCTTCGATATCGCGTTTGATGATGCGTCCATTGGGGCCGGTTCCACTCAGCGCGTTAAGATCAAGCCCGCTTTGCGCCGCCAAACGCCGCGCTAAAGGGCTGGCTTTGATGGTTTTATCGCTGATGACTGAAACCGGCGCCGCGATTTCAGTCCCCTTTATTGGCGTGGGCGCCGCTTTAACGATCGCTTCCTTTGGAGGTGCGGGGTGAGGCGCGGATGATGCTGCGCCTTCCAATGCGCTGGCGTCTTCCCCTTCTTCCAGAATCAACGCGATGGTTTCATTCACTTTGACGCCTTCAGTGCCCGCCGGAATTAAGATTTTCCCCATAACACCCTCATCAACCGCTTCAACTTCCATCGTTGCCTTATCGGTTTCTATTTCAGCAATGAGATCGCCCGAGGCAACGTTGTCGCCTTCTTTAACAAGCCATTTGCTAAGATTGCCCTCTTCCATGGTGGGAGAAAGTGCTGGCATGAGGATGGGTATCGGCATAGCGGGTCTTCACCTCTCTAGGGTTTCAAGCAAACAAGAACTCGGCTTTTTCTGGATACATACGCAATATCTCACATCCGTCTGC
>JAJFIM010000037.1 GCA_021774995.1 Alphaproteobacteria bacterium
GGTGGTGGTCCGTAGACCTCAATCTTACGATTCGGCAAAGAGGCGTTTACATCCCTCCAGGTAGCATTGGGATTAGGGATCCATCCTCCATCTTCCGTTGGGACATCCTTCGCCAATGCGAGGTAAAGGTCTTTGCGGCTGAGATTCAACCGTTCCGCTTCACGTGAATTGGCCACGACGATACCGTCATAGCCAATCTTAATTTCGACAATTCTGTCCACGCCATTGGACTTGCATAATTCCACCTCTGAAGATTTGATCGCACGAGAAGCATTGGCAATATCTGGCGTATTATCTTGCGTGCCGGCGCAGAACAACTTCATCCCCCCGCCCGTGCCCGTGCTTTCAACGATGGGGGTCTTGAAATTCGTGCTCTTGCCATAATGCTCGGCAACAGTCGTTGCGAAGGGATAAACGGTGGATGAACCGACAATTTGAATCCTGTCTCGCGCTTGCGCACCCGGCGCTAGAGCAAAGCTGAGTGTTAAACCCAGAAAAAGGGTGATTCCGCGCATGAAATTGATACTCCTATTTGAGTGTTTGCATGTCGGAGACAGCCGCGCCGTCTCCCATGCGCAAACATTACGCAGTCAGGCGCACCCCTTTTATGACAGGTGTTTAACAGTTTTATGACAGCAGGCTTACTAAGCCCCTGGGCGTTGGAGAGAAATAATCTCAAATCGCGTTTTAGGTGGGCAGATAGACCGTAAACGTACTCCCTTCGCCCGGCGCGCTTTCAATGGTGAGGCGGCCTCTGTGATGGTTCACGATATGCTTAACAATTGCCAACCCGAGGCCTGTGCCGCCCATGGACCGTGAGCGGCCTTTATCGACACGGTAGAATCTCTCTGTTAAACGCGGCAGATATTCAGGAGAAATTCCCTCTCCTTCATTGTGTATGGCAACCGCCACCCCCGGCCCGCCAATATCTGGGATTCGGTCGACATGGCGTAGAGTCAACGTGATGACGCCGCCCGATGCGCCATACTTAATCGCATTGTCAATAAGGTTTTGAAAAATTTGGATCAATTCATCACTGTCGCCCGGAATCTCACTCAATGGATCACGGCAAATCAATTGCGTCGTCATTGACTTTTCTTGCGTCTTGGCAAGAAGAAGCTCAATGACATTTTGCAAAATATTTCTCAAATCAACCCTTCCCAGAGGGCGAACATGCTCATTGGCTTCAACCGATGAAAGTGACAGCAAATCATCGATCAACCTGGTCATACGGCCGGCTTCCGCAGACATGATGGAGAGAAAATGTTCGCGGGCTTGCGCATCGTCGCGTGCGGGCCCCTGCAGAGTTTCGATAAAACCGACAAGGGCCGCCAGGGGCGAGCGTAATTCGTGACTGACATTCGCGACAAATACCCGGCGCACCTCAACGGCTTGAATTGCCGCAGTAATATCATGCAGAATTAAAATCACAGCAACGCCCGGGCTTTGCGCATCTCCTTCAGGCAGTCGAAAGGCCCGCATTTCGAAGGTTCGGGAAACGGGATGGGTAATTGAAACGTCACCTTGTTCGTACGCCTCTCCTTTTAATGCCGCATCAACAGCTTCCAATATCTCAGGATGGCGCAATGACAGCGCGAGATCGCGGTCGCGAAAGCCGGGGGTAAGAATTTCCCGCGCCGCTTGATTAGCGTCCACTATTTCCCGTTCGGGATTCAACAAAAATATAGCGTCAGGTAAGTATTCAAGGATCTCGTTATCCACCACGTATCTCTTTCTTCCACAATTTGCACCGGGATGGCCCCCAGATAAATGAAACTGATGAAATAATAAATTTTCTTAGAGCCGGCGCACACGAAAAAAGTGCAGGGTTCGCAAGAGCGTAAATAAATTTATGCCCAAACAAACGCAAGTCCATCGCACACCCCAGCCACAACTCACGATTCCACAATTTTTGAGTTATCACATTCGGTTTCCGTTACGACATTGAGATCTAATTATTGTTTATTCACCACGGGTTAACCGCAATTACTCAATATATACGCCAGAGTTTATTCAGTATTCGGATTATCGAAAACACATTCAGATGAAATGCCGCAATCATGGCGCCAAACACGCAGACGTCAAACAAAAAGTACATCAGCCACGCCGCCTTTAGCGTTTTCATGGTAATCGCCCTATGGCTAGTATACAGCGCTGAATGGCGTGATACTATTTTTATATTTTTTTCAACACCAGATTTTTTAGTGTTCTTGGCAACCGTGATCGGCCTCTTGCACCTCACCATCTATTATGGATGCAAAGACGATTATTCACTTATCATCGGCATAGGGTTTCTTGGCGCTGCGTTTTTCGATCAATGCAGCGCATTGACGAATATTAATACCGTTGAAATGGGCGTTACCCCCCAAGACATATCGACATGGCGCGCTTTATCATCACCCGCTTATCTCGCCTTCATGCTGGTTTTAAGCCTCAACTTTTGGAATTCCGGCATAGGGGACATCCAATATTATTCCAACCTTCAAGATAAAATTATCCAACATAAAAATCGAATTATTATTGGGGCTTTTATACTTTTTGCCACCCCCTTTTTCATACCCTTCTCGACGCCCGCCGCTTTTACATCAACATTTCAGTTCATGTGGATGATCGAAATAGTGCCGATATCCCTCTTTCTTGTTGCGTTGCGCGGGTATGCCGTAAAATTCCGTTGGCGCCATAGCCTTCATGAATCATGGCTCGTTATGTCTATGATTGCATTTGCACTGATGGAATTAATCGCCCTGTTTCTTCTTTTTTCCTCAGTTACTTACCCTTATTTTAATACTGAAATCGCAAAATTTTCCGGATATATTTTTGCCTTTCTCGGCGTTTTATACGTCATTCATTCGAGTTACCGCAAACAAATCGACTATGAAGTGCAACTACTGGAAACGAGCGAAGCTGCAGAGGATGCGCTTGCCGAAATGAATTCTTATCGCATTGCTTTAGAGCAACACGCCATAGTCGCGGTAACAAACCCCAAAGGGAAGATCACTTATGCAAGTGAGAAATTTTGCGCCATATCAAAGTTTGACCGGGACGAACTTGTGGGACAAGACCACCGCATCGTCAATTCCGGGCAGCACCCGAAATCGTTTTTTAACAATCTTTGGAAAACAATAAGTTCGGGAAGCGTTTGGCAAGGGCAAGTCCAAAACACAGCAAAGAATGGCGATTCTTATTGGGTAGACACATCGATTATCCCATTCAAGGATAGTTATGGGAAAATATCGAAATACATCGCTATTCGTACAGATGTGACGCCGATGAAAGAAACATTGATGGCGCTGGAGCGACAAAAAGAAAACCAGAGAATCCTAAACGATCTTCTCCAAATTTCTCTCACAGACATGTATCTTAAAGACATATTAGATTGCGCATTAGAGTATATATTTTCCGTATCGTGGCTCTCCACATTGCCTAAAGGCGGTATATTTCTTGCCGACGAGAAGGCGCAAACACTCACGCTCACCTCACAGTTAAATCTATCCGTTCAGAACAAAACACTTTGTAATAAAATTGCATTCGGCCAATGCCTTTGCGGACGCGCCGCGCAAAGTCGGAAAATTCAATTCGCTGATTGCATTGACCACCGTCATGACGTGCGGTTTGAGGGAATGGGGCCCCACGGTCACTATAATATTCCCATCATCAAAGAAGACAACATCTTGGGCGTCATGGTGTTATATCTTTCCCATGGCAGTTCATATGACGCCGAGCAGGCCGCATTTCTAACGGCGGTGACCGATGTTCTTGCCATCGTGATTGATCGTAAAGACAGCGAACATCAAATTGAACAAGCAAAACAGGAAGCGGAAGAAGCGAACCAGGCCAAATCAGCATTTCTCGCATCTATGAGCCATGAAATCCGCACCCCCATGAATGGGGTTTTAGGCATGCTTCATTGCCTCGAAGATACAGATTTGGCGGATGAACAACGGCATTATGCTCAAACCGCCAAAGAGTCGGCGGGCGCTCTCCTGACCCTGATCGACGATATACTCGACTACTCGAAAATTGAAGCCGGCAAAGTTGAACTTGAGGACATCGCCTATAGCCAGGACGAGCTTATTCAAAACGTTATATCAACCATGGCGACAAAAGCCGGTGAAAAAAACGTCGGGCTCAAGGTCGAAACAAACGGAGCGTTTCCCAATCGGGTGATTGGAGACCCCATTCGCTTGCGTCAAATTCTTTTTAACCTCATCGGCAATGCATTAAAATTTACTGAAGAAGGAAATGTTATCCTTCGGCGCTCTTCTCAATCTTTACCAAATGGCGATATAATTATAAAATTTGAAGTGATCGATTCAGGCATCGGCATCGCCCCTGAAGCTATCCCCTCATTATTTTCTAGATTCACGCAGGTAGACAATTCAACAACGCGCCGATACGGCGGCACTGGCTTAGGGTTGGCGATCTCTCAAGACCTTTCAAAACTTATGGGTGGTGAAATCGGCGTTGAGAGCGCGCCGGGCGAGGGCAGTACATTCTGGTTCACCATACGCTGCCAGCCCGCAAAAATGGACGAGCCTAGTTCATCAACAAATACGGATGAGAACCAAACGCCCTTATCCAAACTCAAAATTCTCGTGGCCGAGGATCATCGCGTCAACCAAATGGTTATTCGTAAATTCCTGGAAAAAGCCGGGCATGACATCGAGATTGTAGAGAATGGCCTCCAGGCTGTAGAAGCCGTAAAAAGCGCGCCATATGATCTGATCCTTATGGACATTCAAATGCCCGAATTGGATGGAGAAGGAGCGACGCGCCGAATTCGCGCCATGGATTCAACCATTTGTTCTATACCCATTATCGCTTTGACGGCCGATGTTCTACCTGAACAGCGCGCGCGTTTCTTCGCGGCAGGCATGAACGGACACATCGCCAAACCAATCGATCCTCAAAATATGTTTGAGACCATCGCGCAGGTGATGTCCGAAAGGACGCAAGTCATCGCCACCCTCCAGCCAGCAGAGCAGGCTGCCGCCATCTAAAACACGGCATGCCTTCATGATTGAGAGGAATCGCTTTTTCGGCAGAACTCAGAGCCGCGGCGTTTGATTTATTTAGAAAGCGGCGGGACACTTTTACAAAAGCCCCGCCACTCTTTAAATGCTGAAGCCGAAAATAAGCTATAGACTAAAAGCTATCCGGCCAAAGAAATTTCGCCCTGCGCCAGGCAGACGGGCGCCCACAGGAACATCGCTTGACGTCACGCGGTTAAACCCCGAGAGGTGTTCTTGG